>DHOO01000100.1 GCA_002409975.1 Firmicutes bacterium UBA5388 | reverse complement strand
GCGAGATGTATTTTCTAAGTAGAAAACATAATTTTTCTCTTGTTAAGATTTCGATGATAAATGCCAAAATCCTCCCGATTTTTAGACAAGTAAATTTTTTCCTTTTACGCCGAGTTACTTTCTAAGTGGTCTTAACAAAGTATTTAGTAACATAATTCAAAAACCAAACGGGTTTTTAAGCAAACATAATACGGTATACTTGTATACTTATTCTTTTTCCTCTAGTTTTATTGCTTTTCACTACCTCCTCTCTTATAATGTTTATATACTTATGATTCAGGGGGATTTTTATGGCTAACTTTTTAACTTTAGACTCTAATACGCTTAAAGATTTCCAAGAAAAGCTTAAGGTCAAATACGAAGGTTTTAAAAATCAAAACCTAAAACTTGATATGTCCAGAGGAAAACCATGCCCCGAACAGCTTGACCTTTCTAACGGATTACTTTATAGTCTTCATGGCGACTTTAAAGCAGAAGATGGAACCGACTGTCGAAATTATGGCGGAGTTGAAGGGTTGCCGGAAGCAAGAAGACTTTTCGCCGCATGTTTAGAAGTGCAACCAGAGGAGATAATTATTAATGGTAACTCTAGTTTAGCCTTGATGCATGACCTTATTGCTAGGGCTCTGCTCTTTGGCGTCGACGGCCATGAACGCCCCTGGGGAGAAAGACCAGTAACTTTTCTCTGCCCCAGCCCCGGATATGACCGCCATTTTGCACTCTGTGAGTTTTTTAACATCCACATGATCCCCGTTAAATTAGACCAAAATGGCCCCGATATGGAACAAGTAGAAAAGCTGGTAGCTGAAAACGAATCCATTAAGGGGATCTGGTGTGTTCCAAGGTACAGCAACCCTACAGGAATCACCTACTCCGATCAGGTTGTCACACGCTTAGCCAGCATGAAAACTAAAGCTAAAGATTTCCGGATCTTTTGGGATAATGCTTACGCTTTACATCATTTAACAGAACAGCCAGATCCCTTAAAAAACATCCTCCAAACCTGTAAAGAAGTAGGCAACCCTGACCGCGTCTATATTTTCAGCTCCACTTCAAAGATTTCCTTCGCTGGAGCAGGATTAGCGATGGTTGCTTCTAGTGAAAACAATATTAACCGTTTAAAAAAACAACTTTCCATTCAGACCATTGGTCCTGATAAAGTAAATCAGTTAAGTCACGTCCGCTTTTATAAGAATTATCAAAATATCCAACTCCAAATGAGGAAACATGCGGCCATCATCAGGCCAAAATTTTCTTTAGTTCTTAATATCCTTCAATCAGAATTAGGTAACAAAAACATCGCCACTTGGAGTAAACCAAACGGAGGGTACTTTATTAGCCTTAACACTATGGAAGGATGTGCGAAAAGAGTGGTGCAGATGGCTGCCGAGGCAGGAGTAATCCTTACTAAAGCCGGGGCTACCTTTCCCTATGGAAAAGATCCTTATGATCAAAATATTAGAATTGCCCCTACTTATCCACCGCTTAATGAATTAAAAACAGCCATGGAGCTTGTAACCATCTGTTTGCAACAAGCCAGTATCGAAAAGATCCTTAGGGAGAGAACAATCTGGGAGCATGAAGTAAAAGAAGCGCAAATAGTTTGACCAGCCTCCCAGCTGGTCTTATTTTTCCACAGATAGACGATAAATGCCCCCAACTAACAACCCGCCGGCGACAAAGAGTAACCGAAAAGAAGGAAAGAGGATCGCAAGTCCTACTAAAAAGCCGAAAATACCTCCGGAAGTCTGGATAAAAACCAACTCTCCTGAAATATTCGAAGTTAATAGTTTTTCCAAATCAGCAGCATCCATCTTCCCCAACTGCCCACGGATTACCTCTTTAAGGTTTAGGCTGCGAAGGCCATCCGTGATCGCTCTGGCCACCAGCGGTTCCATTGCCCTTCCTTCCTCTTCGATTTTTACGGGCAAGGATTGAAGCATAACCTCAACATGGGGGAAAACAAAGTCTATCGCTTTTGGAAGATCCGGTAAAAATTCTATTACTTGCTTCCTAACAACTGCTCCCCAGATCTGTTTAGTCCACTCCATCATCTTTTCACTTAAACTCTGCCCCGTCCAATCTTGGATTGTCTTACTAACAAATTGATCCACCAGTTCTCTGGTTTTTCTATTATTGACTATGTTGTTGAGGAGATTAAATAATAACAGTCTTAATTCTTCACGAAACTCCTCTTCTTGAATTACTCCCTCAACAGAGCGGGACAAGCTCTTCGACAGTTCCTTCAAAACTCCTTGCTCGTGGAGATAATCATGGACAATTTCTGGGGAAATTAAAGAAGATAAAATCCCCTCAGAGATACTCTCAATCAGATCTTCCCGCCGGGCATGAATTAGACCCCACCAAACCGCATTATTCCGACGGGGATGAAACAGCATTTTAATAGCAAGCCAATTAGTCCAGTAACCAACCGCCGCCGGTCCAAGCAGGGCCACTAAAGGTTTGCTCTGGGCCTGAATTATATGATACAAATCTGCCGGTAGGGCATAACCCAGAAAATAATCAGCTGACAACCATAAGAAAAGAAGAATCCCGGACCAAAATAGAGGGTAATTAAGGAAATTTAAAAAGGTAGCGATCCGCAGAGAAAAAGGTTTTTTCCTTGTACCTCTAAACTTTACCCCCTCATATGCCGGCTCTAAGGAAAATCCGTCCTTAAAACCCGATATTATTTTTCTTATCCACTTTTTTATAAAGATCTTACCAGCAGAAAAATTCTTTAACGAAGAGCTGTCTTCCATCGAGGTAGTTTGAGTATGATCGTCATACATAGTAGTCTCATTTTCTCCTTAATCTTAAATGCTTTTTGCTCTCATCAAGCAGTATTCCTCTTTTTCCCTAACAGAGGGAATTGTATAATTACCTTAAGTTTGTATTTGAAACCAATTCTACAGATCTTTCTTCTTATAATTCCCTAGTTAAGACTGCATCCCTCCCGCATATTCATCATAAATTACTACTTGGCTCTAGAAATTAATTAACTACTAGAAAGAATTGCATAATTACCTTAGCCATCCATTTAACCAACCTGGAAAATGCCTTGAGGCTTGTCGATCAACGTTAACTTTTATCTTATTTTTTCCCGGTCCAAGCAGTAGTTAACGTTGACGACTTAGCGTTTGACTTTAATTCGAAGGGATTGTCTATTTTCTGAAGTCCCTCAATCAAAATATATTACGATTTAACCTAAAACATGGAGATTAGACAATCCCTAGTGGAAGTATCAAAATATTGTGGTTAAATTTCAATCAATTATGCAATTCCTTATACTAGAATATTTATCATTAAGAATTAGTTAAAAGGAAGGCAATCTAAGATTCGTGGCTAATATCTTTTTAAGTGTCCACAACAAGAAAGTCACTCCACTTGAATACCAAGTGGGGACCCTATAAAGTAAAGGAGGAACTAGATGGGTATCAAAGTTGCCAAGTTTGGGGGCTCTTCCCTGGCTGATGCAGAACAATTTCGAAAAGTTCGAGCGATCATTCGGGCTGATCATGAACGCCGGTATATTGTTCCATCCGCTCCCGGAAAACGCTACCCCGATGATCACAAAATCACCGACCTTTTATATCAGTGTTATAATCATGTCCAGCATAAGCTCCCTTTCGGGGAGATCTTTGCTTTAATCTCTGCCCGTTATTTAGAGATCATTAAAGAACTAGAACTTACTCTCGATCTGAAACCCATTCTCGAACAGATTAAAAACGAAATTGCCGGAGGAGCTTCTGCCGAATTTACCGCCAGTCGCGGAGAGTATCTCAATGGTATCCTCCTTGCTGAGTATCTAGGTTTTGATTTCGTTGACCCAACTACCCTTATCTTCTTCAACCATCAGGGGCAATTTAACGCGGAAAAAACACAAGCAACAATTAGTAAGAATTTAAACCAACATGTCCAAGCAGTAATTCCCGGATTTTACGGCTCAACTCCTGATGGTAAAGTAAGAACCTTCTCTCGGGGGGGATCTGATATCACTGGGGCAATCATCGCGCGAGGCGTTAAGGCCGATCTTTACGAAAATTGGACCGATGTCTCCGGCTTTCTGATGGCTGATCCGCGCGTAGTAAAAAATCCAAAGCCAATCAAACAGATTACTTACCGTGAACTGCGAGAACTTGCTTATATGGGGGCCTCAGTTCTCCATGAAGAAGCAATCTTTCCGGTACGCGAAGCTAAGATTCCAATCAATATTAAAAACACTAATAATCCTGATGATCCCGGAACATTAATTGTTAAAGATAACGGAAATATAAAATTTCCCGGAACCATCACTGGAATCGCCGGACGCAAAGGCTTTACTATTATTGCAATTGAAAAAACACTGATGCATTCAGAACAGGGTTTTGGACGGAAACTGCTTTCCGTGATCGAAAATAATGATATTTCCTTTGAGCATATGCCGTCTGGAATCGACACTATCTCACTTGTGATCGCCGATTCACAACTTAATAATAAATTAGAAAAAGTTTTAACTGAAATCGAGCGGGATTGCCAACCCGATGCGATCGAAGTCTTCCATGATATCGCTCTAATTGCCACCGTCGGACTAGGAATGGCCTATACTCCAGGAATTGCCGCTAAGCTCTTTTCCGCGCTGGCTCAGATCAATGTTCGCATGATCGATCAAGGATCTAGTGAAATTAATATTATTGTCGGAGTCGAAAATAGGGATTTTGAGGAAGTCATGCGAAGAATCTACAACGCCTTTGTCGAATAAACATTTTGCACCATTTAAATCTAATCAAGATCAAAACCCCCGTTTCTTCTTAGACCGGGGGTTTCCCATACGCTTTTTCAATTAACGCCAGACTTTTTAAGACTAAAGCCACGGCCTCTTCCACTTTATAATTATCCGATGGCGCCCACCATCTGGTTTTAACACGGTATGGTCTTAAACCGTTTTTCATCTCCTCGAGAGAACAGAAGATCTCCCCGAGAAAAGGTTTGTTAATCCAGGAGTCCCCTAGATTCGCTTCCAGCGCTTTAAACCATTCCACGAAATTGGTTATATGCTCCCGTTCAAAATAACCTAAAGGTTTCAAATAGCCCAGAAGTCGCCGCAACTTCTCGTTTTTCAGATACCGATGATAGTCTGCCACATACAAACTCTCCGACAGGAAGAGAGGCGGGCCGTAAACTGTTAACCCTTTCTCTTTGATCGTCGAACCGGTTTGAATAATTTCGATACCTACGCCCCCCTTAGTAGCTAAGACCGCATCTTCCACGTTTTCCACGGAAACCGTATTCGCTTCGGGAAGAAAGGTATGAACGATTCCTTCGTATCGGCCCTTCACAAAGATAGGCGCGCCATGCTGAATTAATTTTTCATACCCGAGATTATTATCAATTGAATCTTTGTTAGCAATCAGGAAGAAGCCTACAAAATCGGTTATTTTTTTTCCTAAAACTTTATTAAAGCTTTTTAGATTTGCGGAACCGGCAATCCTCAGATCTGTATCCTTATCTATATTATAATTGTACATCCCCCATTTTCTCACTTTTTCTGGATTCCGTAAAATAAGTTGGTTCATGGACAGCAGTTCATCCATACCAACAACGGTGAGATCTACTTCGTCAAGTTTAATTAAGGAAGAACCATTATGTGGTTCATCCCCTTCCAGTCGTAAAACCAGATCATTAATTGTTATATTCATCCCGAGAAATCCTACCCGGTAAAAACGTTCCGCTCGCTTCCGATCCGGAGTAAGAGAAAGGTATGGGCAGTCCAGCGAATCAAGAAACTGCTTAGCCCGAAACGGATCGGTGGAAGCGTGTTTTTTCCCAAGGGAAACGAGTTGCGCCACTCTTTCGATCTCCGCTTTCTCTTTAGCAAGAAACGCCAGTTTGGCCATGACATTCTGAAATGTTCTTCCCCATCTGGGAATAACACAGGTTACATCATACTCCATGAACTTCTCCAACTTTCTAAAAAAGTTTTAATCTACCTCAAGCGCGTTTATGGGAAAACTTTCATAACACTAATCGTAACATAATTCTAATACGGAAACAACCTGATAAAATAAGGTTTAGAAAGAATCAACTCTCATAATTACTCTTTGTTATTAAGCATCGCAAGTATTTGCTGTTTAAAAAGATTACCCCGTTCCTTGTAGTTTTTAAACAGATCAAAACTGGCGCAAGCAGTAGAAAGAATGACCACATCTCCAGGTTTAGCGTATGTTCTTGCCCTCGCCACAATTGTTGGCATATCATTACCCCCATCCACCATTAGGGGAAGATTTTCCCCATCATTTGCGGCATTCATAATCGCTTCACGAATCACCGGACCCATCTTTCCGATCAAAACCACTGCTTTCACCGAACTCTGTAGAATCTCCTTTGCTAAACCGGTATAATCTGTACCTTTATCAGCGCCTCCGGCAATTAAGATGATCGGCTCTTTAAAGGCATGTAAAGCCACAATTGTCGGATCCGGAGACGTCGCAAAAGAATCATCAAAATACTGAACTCCATCGATCGTAGCAACATATTCCAACCGATGCTCCAAACCGGTATACTCGGTAGTCGCCTGAATGATTGCTCCGCGATCAGCTCCTGCCGTATAACTTGCTAAAGCAGCCGCTGAAATGTTTAAAAGATTATGTTCTCCGCGAAGTTTAATGCGATCGCTCTTAATCAATTCTTCACAACTACCTGCCGGATTCCAGTAGATAGTATATTTCCCATCGGCCTGCTTCTCATACCACGCTCCTTGTTGTTGATTGGCGCTACCATACAGCAGCAAGTTACCACGGACCAAAGTTAGTAGTTCCCGGCAGGTCGGATCATCATGATTCATAATCGTTACCCCAGAGTAAGATTGATATCTGAAGATGTTTGTTTTAGCCCTAACATATTCCTCACGGGATTTGTGATAATTGGGATTTAACGGATCCGCAGCCGCCAGATGATCCTCAGTAATATTGGTAATTACCGCAATATCCACACTTTCTGGCATATCTTCCAACTGGAAACTAGATAGTTCCAGCACCACTAAGTCATTGCTGGAGAGAAGAGGTAAGAAGGTAAAAGGGGCCACCCCAATATTCCCACCTAAGTAGACCTGCGCTCCTTTTTGGCGCTGACTCTTCTCCAGAATCCGAAAAATCAGAGTGGAAGTAGTCCCTTTGCCTTTGGTGCCGGTAACACCAATTAACGGACAGGGGCAGAGTTCAACAAAAAGCCTCATCGCGCTGGTAACTTTCACCCCATTTGCCTTGGCTTTAACTAGTTCTGGCTGGAATAAAGGTAAACCCGGAGAGCGGTAGACCACTGTAAAATCTTCAAGCCGCTCAAGGTAACCCGGACCGAGTCGGAATTCTACCCCCAAGTTATTGAGGACATAATACCTCTCACCCAGTTGATCCGGAGTTCGATTGTCACAAACTGTGACCTTTTCCCCTCTATTAATTAAATAATTTGTTAAAGCTAAATTTTCTATACCCAGCCCCAAAACAGCAACGTTCTTTTTCAGAGCAAACACTCCCTTTCAGCTCAGGATAAATCACAAAAATGCTTCATCCTATTCATCTTATTACAAAGGAAGCAATCCTGACAATAGAAAAAGCAAGATTGCCGCCAACTTTTTAGCTTTTAGGTTGTTCTGAACCTCTTCTTTTCCTAACCTGATACTCTCTCCACCATTGCCAGGCAAACCAGCTTATAACTACCAGCAAACAACCTTTCTGTAAATACCAGAAAACCAAATCAAAGATATAGAGCCATCCCATTTATCATCACTCCCTTGCCTTTTGGGGTTTTTTAGTATACCCCTTCGGCAAAGGATAAATTCTCGTTTTTGTAAAAGAGGGCGACCTTGATTTTGTTGAATAAACCACTCTAATCCTTTATAATAGTAATATTCATACCTCTCGTCACTCGTCACTCGTCACTCGTAGTGAATGATAGCCTTTGTCGGCAAATTCCACATAATCTCTTGTTATTCATACCCAGTTATCTATTGATCACGGAGGGTTAAAAATGCATCTTAAACGGCTATGGGAAGAAAAAATAAACTGGCTCCTGTTTCTCTGGTTAGGCTATTCTTTGATTTTTCGCCCGGGATGGCTAATTTTTAGCGCTGGAGTTTTACTCTGGGTTTTTCTGCTCTACTTCACTACCCCCGGAGTCTTCTGGAACTTAATCGCTATGTTAAAAACCAATCGCGATCAAAGTGAAGATTTGATTACAAAAGCCCTATCTTTTCAACCAGCCACCCCCAAACCATATATTAACCTGGCTTTAATTAAAGCAAAGAAGAAAAAATGGGATGAAGCCGTTACGCTATTAGAGCAAGCTAACAACAAGCCTGGCCGGCCACTCCCTCCTCGCTTAAAAATCGTTTGGGCGATCTGTTACCGAGAGGCGGGTGAGTATGGGAAAGCTATTGAGCTCTGCCAAGCGCTCATTAAGGAGAATTATATCAATAGTCAAGTCTATTTTAATCTGGCATTCACCCATTTTAAAGCGGGAGCTTTGGAGGAAGCTCTAAAAGCGGCAGAAAAAGCGCGGGCGTTAAATGTGAATGAAACTGAACCTGTTATCCTCATCGGTCGGATTCATTTTGCCATGAAAGATTATCAAGCCGCCAAAAACGATTATGAATGGAGTATAACCCATACTTCCTGGCCGGTTGAATCCTATTATTGGTTGGGACGTTCTGAATTGGAATTGGGGGAGATCAACCAAGCCATCTCCAACCTGAAAACGGCCGTTCAAAGAATAACCGATGATCCACTCCTTTCAGATGTGCCCATGGAAGAAGCGCAGCAGTGGCTCGATAAAGCCTTAACCCTAAAACTACAAGAGAGTTAAACTCGTGAGTGCTACTTAGAAAATAGATCTCGAT
>DHOO01000101.1 GCA_002409975.1 Firmicutes bacterium UBA5388 | reverse complement strand
GGTAATTAGGCAATTCTCTCACTTGCGAATTCGTACAAATTATATTAAGCTTAGGTTGCCATAACTTTACAGGAGGAGCATAGAATGGGGAAAAAAAGAAAGCGCTTTCTGCTAATTATCTGTTATTTTTCCCTCTTAATGTTTTGGCATTGCAAAGTAGAGGCAAAAGTGGCAGTCTGGTATCTTCCCCACCCGGATGATGAAACGATTGGAATGGCAGATGCCATCCATACTTCTGTCCAAAATCACATCAATAATTATATCATCTATTTTACTAAAGGCGGCGCCTCTCAAGCAAGGCATTTTTTACGCGGAGTCGATGGTAAAAAATATCATTTAACCAAAGAAGAACTGGAACAAGCCCGTATTAACGAAACCCTAGCCGCGCTCCAGGTTTTAGGAGTTGGTCCTGAAAATGTACTCTTCTTTAATTTTTCGGAGGGAAATATCCCTCTCCAGGCCGCGATCAAGATCATAAGCCTCTATGTAAATCTTTTTCCCGATGCCATTCATTCTACTGTCAGTTATCATGATCCTCACGAAGATCATAAAATATTAGCCCAAGCGTTATCAGCCGTTAATGAAATTTATAAAAATCGACTTACTGTTCGCTATTATCATGTCTATATTTACAACCAAAAAGGGCCACTCCCCAAAAATGTAGCAACAGTTAGTGTGAAATCTCCAGAAATTAAAAGAAAAGCCATTGATGAGTATTATAAATGGGAGCCTACAAACGGGCGCTATGCGGTTGGAGCTCATTCCACACCTAAGTTATTTGAACATGCTAAAACAGCAGAATACGAATATATCGATATGCGGTCAACTACTTACAGGTCAATGTCTAAACCAGCGTCCTTTCGCTTGTTCCTTAATGGTCTGGGTCTTACTTATCAGATCACCCATCGATTCTCTTTCGGTTTAGACTGGGAATTCAATAAACAATTCTACTCTTCCCCGAGAGTAGAGTTTTCTTTCCCTGATCGAATTCCTTTTATCCAAACAAAGGGAGGAATGGGGTTTTGCGGTCAAAACAATCTCTGGCATTGGCTAATGGGTATGGAGTTGTTGGATAATTATTTTTGCGAGTATAATTTTTTCTGTTCCGGAGGGGGCCAGATAAAATTGGGAGTAGTAAGCAAGTGGTAAAATTATGTTAGACCATTTTTTATTGATCATCTGATTAGAGCTGAAAAAGCATAAAGAGGGCGAAAATAATATTTATTCGGATTTTCTTAGCGAGATGAAGGGAGAAATACGATCTTAATTAGCCCAACCTTTACCTAAACTATACGAAAAATGAGTCCCAATTACGAATATAACGAATTGGGACATCGGTGTCAATTAAAATTTAATCTTGTTAATACCTTGGTAACAAAATTATTCTTCTCAAAAGTATATGTCAGAACAATATAAGTAATAGCCCTAATAACCCTAATTTCTTAGATTGAATTATTCCCCTACGACAACAAAAATGCTGAATTTTAGAAAAGAGCTAACAAAATTAATGTCATCGATGTCATTATAGCATAAATTATGAGATTCTCCTAAACTCATAGGAGCGGATTACTGGCTTTTTTTTCTTCTTTTCTCCTGATTTTGCTAAAAATCAAATGCCTCTGGGGCTTGTCGCTCAACGTTAACTTTTATCTTGTTTTTTGCTTGGGCCAAGTGGTAGTTAACGTTGACGACTATATAGTGTTTAACTTATATTCGAGGGGATTATCAATATATTGTGGTCAATCGTAAATAATTGAATTATGCAATTCCTGAATGTATTAAGACCTGATAAATACTAATGGATAATGTATTGAAGCAGGTGTTTAATGGTAAGTATATTAACGAAAGTATCAAGGAAACAATGGGGAATCAAGAAAAGTCTGGTGAAGAAGAGGTATTCTAGAAAAAATCTGTCTGTAGCTTGTTGTCAAAAAAACTAAGAGGGATAGCAAAGCCGGTCCCCGGTATGCACCGGAGCCGGATGTTTACTTCGCCCTTTTTTAGCTGTTATTTTCAGATAACTCTTTCCAAAAATCCGGAGTTTCCCGCCGTATAGCTTCTTCAAACTCAGCATCGCCAATAACTGTGTTTCGTCCTTCAGCATATTGCCTATCCACCCAGTCCTTAAGTCTTTGTAATCTTAGATCTTTTTTGTCGATACGCTTTTCACCTTTAAGGTTAAAATATTGGTTAAGCCAAAAGGCGATACCGGCAATCCCTGAATACTCATTGATCGCCACCACTACTGGCCGATTTAAGAGTTTTTCTGTATTAAAGATGTTATAAATTTCTTCATCTTTTAACAGACCATCCGCATGAATCCCAGCTCTGGTAAAATTAAAATCGCGACCAACAAAGGGGGTCATCGGTGGAATTTTATACTTTAATTCTTTAGCATAATATGAAGCAATCTCAGTAATTACTGTCGGATCCATTCCATCCATTGTCCCACGTAAAGCAGCATATTCAAAGACCATCGCTTCTAGCGGACAATTTCCAGTCCGTTCCCCGATCCCTAGTAAGGTACAATTAATTCCAGAACATCCATAAAGCCAGGCAGTCCCGGCATTGGCTACCACTTTATAAAAATCATTATGTCCATGCCATTCCAATCGTTCACTAGGGATGCCCGCATGGTGCCATAAACCGTAAATAATTCCCGGAACGCTTCGTGGTAGAGCTACGCCAGGATAACTCACCCCAAAGCCCATGGTATCACAGGCTCGAATTTTGATCGGAATCCCACTTTCCTCGGAAAGTTTGCTAATCTCAATAGCAAAAGGAACCACAAACCCGTAAAAATCAGCCCTAGTTAGATCTTCGAGATGAACACGGGGAACAACACCAATTTCCAGCGCTGCTTTAATAATGGAAAGAAACTGCTCCATCGCTTGGTTTCTTGTCATCTTCAATTTTTTGAAGATATGATAATCTGAAGAACTAGCCAGAATTCCAGTTTCTTTCAGACCCATTTCTTTAACGAGTTGGAAATCCTCCTTAACTGCCCGGATCCAGCCCGTAATCTCCGGATACTGGTAACCCAATTCTAAACAGCGTTCAACCGCCTCTTTATCTTTCTTGGAATAAAGGAAGAATTCAGTCTGGCGTATAATCCCCCTTGGACCACCTAATTTGTGTAAAAGTTTATATAAGTGAACAATCTGTTCAACAGTATACGGCGCCCTTGCCTGTTGTCCATCACGAAACGTCGAGTCGGTAATCCAGATCTGGCTCGAGGGTCTCATCGGCACTTGTCTGTGATTAAACGGGATTTTCGGAGCTTCTTCATAATTATATAAATGTCTGTACAAATTAGGCTCAGTAACATCCTGCAATTTATAAGTGTAAGCCCGCTGTTCTAGAGTATTACTTCTTTGATTGAATTCAAGCATAGATTCACCTCCGTAACTATTCAAAAAAACTTTCCATAGATTATATCATGCTTTTTTATAAAAATCCCTGCTCGACAACAAGTATTAAGTATACATTTATTCGCGCTCTTCATATTCTACCCACATAGGCTATAAAAAAAATACCCCAAGCTAAACTGGGACTTGATAATAATAGAAGCATTCTATTTTATTAAAAGAAATTGGTTAGCCAAAGCGAACCAATTTCTAATTTAAATTCCACAGCTGACTTGGGTAAAGCTAATTGCGTTTGTTACCTTAATTTGAGGTCACGACACAATATATAGTTGTGTTGCTTGGGAAAAGCTATCAATATATTGTGATAGTCGCTCACGCTGGCTACCGCTTAATGAAAATCAGAGCCAGGCGCCTCGACAAGCATCGAAGGCATTTCTTTAGGTAGTCGCTTACGCCGGCTTCCTAAATATCACAAAGTGATCAAAGGCGGGTAAGTCGACAA
>DHOO01000089.1:1712-5629 GCA_002409975.1 Firmicutes bacterium UBA5388 | reverse complement strand
ACTGAAGGTAATAGCGAACTGGGTCAAGCCAGATGCGGAAGCAAGACTTGTCGAAGAACCCAGTGCGGAAAAACTGCACGCCGGGGGCTGTGAGGGGAAGCGGAGTAATCCGCTTCCCTACCTCGATTAGGAAATGGCAATGTCGGAGCTGTTCCCTGGAGCTTCCATATTTTGTTTAGGTAGAATCAAAATTTATCAATTATGATATCATGAATTAAATAACGAAGTAAAGATTACATACAGATAAAGGAGTAGAAAAATGCAAAAAACGAAACCTGTTTTGTTATCAATTGTATGGACAATAGTAATGTTGATTTTTCCAGTGGTATCAGGTGTAATTGCCACTGTATTTGAAATGAACCAGATTGAGATATTTCTGACGCAGGGATGTTTTATGTTACTTTCCATAATTATTCCAATCGTCTATGTATGCAAAAGGAAAGTTTATGCCAATGAAATTGGATTGAGAAAAACAGAACCAGGAAGTTTAAGGGAAACACTGTTATTTATACCGTTAATCCTTTCTGAGTTACCTCTTATGCTGGTTGGTGTTGATTTTAAAAGTTTTACATATGTCAGCGTGCTTGCCTTTTTTACATTAATGGTTGGAATCTCGGAAGAACTCTATTTCAGAGGCATTATATTAAAGTTGCTTAAAGATAACTACTCTGTTACGCAAACAATTGTGATTTCTGCTTTGGTATTTGGAATTGGACATATAGCCGGCATATTGGCAGGAAAAAGCATTGTGGAGGTATTACTACAAATTATTAATGCTATTGTGTTCGGAATTCTTGCTGCTGAAATTGTCATACTTACAAAGAGTTTATTCCCAGTGATAATCTGGCACTTTTTGTTTGACTTTGTGAATCACATATCGTTAGCAACTAGTACAAGTCAGTATATAGCGATTGGATTTCAAGAAATAATCATGATTATCTATGCATTATATTTATGGAGTAAAGTATCTGTAGGTAATATACAGATAATAAGAGATGTTAGTAATAAGTTATGAGTATAATTCTTAGTGCACATTATTTTAAATTTTCATTGTGAGTAGTGGAATAAATTTTAAAATAGCAAGAGCCATGGTTAACAACCAAAAGGTCGAGGTTTGTTACAATATTCAAACTACGGTAGAAGAAACAAATAAATTAATCTTGGAAGTAACCAATGCTACCAAAACCGGAAAACCCTAACGCAAGAATTAATCGTTTATGGAGTTGATAAGTATGTAAAGAAGCTAACCACTCTTCAGCTAATACAGGTAATCATCTGTGCCCAACTTAAACAGAACCAGAGTTTACGGGAAATCAGCAACAATTTTAATGACGATAGATTCAGTAAAGAAATCGGGATTGATTCCTTTAGCGCGGCACAGCTTTCCAGACGCCTAAAAGACTTGCCAACCAATATAATACAGTCGTTGTTTATGGAAATAATGTCAAAAGCCGTAAAAACTATTGGGTATAAACAAAGTCAACCGGGAATTGGGAGCGATTGGAATCATTGATTCTTCTACGATTAGTCTCTGCCTAACCCGATACCCCTGGGCGATTTTTAGAAAAACGAAAAGCGGTGTTAAACTCCACTTATCTTTAAGATTCATTAATGGCGTCACTATTCCGGAAGACGCAATTATTACACCGGCCAAACAGAATGACAGAAAACAGATGGGTAATTTAGTGATTGAGACAGATAATGCGCTGAATGTGTTTGGCCGTGAATATGTGGATTACGAGATATTTGACTACTATTGTCAAAAAGGCGCCCGGTTTGTCTCCCGCTTGAAAAATAATGCTATTATCGAGCTTATCGAGAACCGGCCTGTACATCAAGATAGTTCCGTCAAAAGCGATCGGATTGTTAAATTGGGCACTAGCGCAAAAAAGATGAAACACAAGTTGTGCTTGATTGAAGTGACTGACACGCAAAGTAATCCGATTAGAATCATCACCAAATGACTTTAACTTAGTCCGGAAGAACTGGGGGATATTTACCGGCATAGATGGCAGATAGAACTCTTCTTTAAATGGATAAAGCAACACTTCTGCGTAAAACACTTTTTATGCAACGCTAGTGATGTGAATTGGAAAAGGAGTTGGATACAATGCTTTTACGTTATTGCCGCAAAGTGGATAGAGTATAAACGCAATCGGTATCATTTCAAAATCTGACAGAAACGGCGGAACTTTCGCTCCTTTTGAGTTTGCTTCTGGATTTCTGCTAAATTTAAGCTTTATATCATTAAGGATTATAAAAGGCTGAAAAACGATGAAAGTAGCATACTTGCTTTGGAGTAGAATCTAAATCGTGAAATTTCAAAGTTGAATTACATGGCCAGGCCCACTCACGTCATAATTGAGATGCCGGCCCGTACTAAGGTTGGACGAAATGATCCATGTCCATGTGGCAGTGGTAAGAAATATAAAAAGTGCTGTGTCAAATGAAGATAATGCCGTCGTCAAGGGGATACTAGGATTAATTGGTATCTTTTTTGTATTCTCAAAGCACGTTGAGTGCGTGGTATTGATGTCAAGGAAGTCAAGTCTGGAGCCTTGTAAAAAGGGTAAGAAGCTACGAGATGAGGAATTTAGTATTTAATGACTGGAGTGCATGAATGATGTTGGTCTCAGAACTTAGAGAATTGTTAAAAAGGTATAAAGAGGAGGATTTGAGATTAATTATATTAGAAATGTATAAGTCCATGCCCAAGAAACAGCGTGAAGACAAGGATATCGATGCATTGCTTCAGGATGTCGAGGCATATTTACGTATTGGAAAGGTTGAGAGAAAACAGGATAGGCAAACAAATATAAAGGATTTAAAGCCGGAGATTGAACAATTTATTGATTATGCATATAAACAGTATTACTTTGCTCCCAATAATTTTGTGCACAAAAAAGAGAGGCCAAAATGGAGATTTAAAGTAAAAGCTTATGTCAAGAGTTTACAAGGGATTTCAGTTGAAGGTGAAGAGGGAAGAACCGCAACTAATTTACTTGAAAAACTGTATGAGATGTTATGCTATGCTTGTGGTTGTTATATTTTTAGTACGGATGACCCTTTCAGATCGGTTGGTATAGAGCAAACGGTGTTACTTGATATTGTTATTAAAAGAAAACTTGGAAGCGGAATAAGCAAAGAGTCAGTAAAATCTGCTATTGCGCTGGTTATGAATAGCAAAGTTGATAGGGAAACATTACACTCTTTTTTGATAGATGTATTAGTTGAGAATCTCAAATATCCTGATTCTAAAGAAATTGCTATTGAGCAGTGTGTGGCTTTAAAAGCAGAATTGGATAGAACAAAACCAAATCCATCAAGGAAATCATGGATTTCCGATTCTTTCGATTACGAGCGTCAGGAAAAAATCAATAATTTGGTTGAAATGGTTTTCAGGTTATATATAGCATTATGTGAATATGAAAAGGCAATTAAATATTATAATGAAAACAATGTCAAGCTGAACAGTGAGGTGTCTCTGTATGTACTCCTAAGTCTGCTGTTTGAATACGAACTGAAAGAGTATTGGTTAAGGGAATATGACGAGGCGGTGAAAAAAGGGGTAAAACCAAGGGAAGCATTACAGAAGACGTATAAGTATATACAGGAAAATGATAAGTTGCCGGAGTATTTTCTTTATTAATAAGCAAAGCAAATCTTTATAAGAGGTATAAGTTCAATAATACAGACACCTTAATATATTACACGCAAAAGGGGTCATTGCCGATGGAAAACAATGTGTTCAGGGGGCTAAATAGTTAAGGCATATGAAGCCCGCATATCTTCTTAGCGATACTCTTCATTAAATGTCTTCAGGAATAGCTATCCCTTCGATGACCCTACGAATCTCACCGCACCCTTCTACGCATTATAATTCTACTCACAACACGTAAAAGTATATTTTAGGGTGG
>DHOO01000089.1:595-1511 GCA_002409975.1 Firmicutes bacterium UBA5388 | reverse complement strand
TAATTTTAGTTTAACAGAAACAAACATGAGAAGCAAAAACTTACATTCTTACATAACCCAATTGAAAGATGATAGATTAATTGGGGTTATTTCTTATTATAAACGGGAACCTGCGGGATTTGTGGAATCTTTTCCATTAGATATAGCCACAAAGTTAGGGTATCCAGTTTCGGAAGTAACCGGTAATAAATTATTAATTACATGTTTGTCAGTTCGAACTGAAGTATCGGGTAACGGAATTGGTTCTAAGTTGATAAAAAAATTAGAAAAAGAAGCAGAGAAAAACAATTATAAAGCATTAGAAGTAATTTCATTTCCTGATGAACGTAATTGGCGCCCCAAATCTTTGTATAAAAAACTTGGATTTAAAGAAATTAAAAAAATAGGTGAACTGAGCATACTACAAAAAACTTTATAAAAAAAGAGGTTTTACTTCAGATAACACCTAGAAGTGTTTCCGAGCTTGAGCGCGAACAAAAAAGACTTTGACACATAAAACTCAAAGTCTCAATAAACTGGGGATAGCTCAAGGTAGGAAACACACTGTTGAACGAAACCGCGGTCGAATTCAGCTATGGAGTTTCAATAATCTCATCCCTATTAAAAGCGACGCTTTTTATTGAGTCAAACGCTGACAGAGTCGGAGCTTTTCCGATATATCCCAAGTCTGGCTTATAGTAGAGACAAAAAAGAACTTTAGTGCGCTGTAGATGCTGTTCACATAGGAACTCGAGACCTGTTTCTCCCGGATGAGAAAAAGGAGAAAATCACGGAGCTCATCTTGGCCCATTTGTTAGGCGGGTTTATCGAAATGAGTTTCGAAGGATTTAAGATTCATGAGGTATCTGTACTGTGTGCGAGGGCTGAAACCACGAAGTTGCATGTCTTTGGACATTTTGTCATGAAGGTTAGACAA
>DHOO01000089.1:0-413 GCA_002409975.1 Firmicutes bacterium UBA5388 | reverse complement strand
AGTGGAAATAGTGTGGAAACTTATATTATGAATATCATGTAGTTTTTGAAAGTAGCAGAACCTTTATCTTGACAACAAAAGCCACCGCAGCAGCGGTTTAGTTCAACAGCTCGATTACCGCTTCGGGGCGCGGTTAGTCGATCATGATGACAAGTCAATGAAGTTAAATTATGTAGAATACGCGCCTACAGCCATGAACCTAAGCGCGGTCGCGCCCGGCTTGCGCCTTAAGGTTCATGGCCGTCGGTAATCGGCGGACGTTAGTGCGCCAAGCGAAGCTTGGCGGTTCTGATAGAGTGAAAGTCTTTATCCGGTAAGGGCTAACCACCCGCCGGTAGTAGGCCTTGCGTCCTGACCTGGTAACCGACAGGACGAAGCGTAGGTCGCGTTACTTGATAGGCCGTAGGGGTGAC
>DHOO01000122.1:20352-41718 GCA_002409975.1 Firmicutes bacterium UBA5388 | reverse complement strand
TCAAATCTGGGTGCCGCCTCCAAAATTATTTTACATGGGAGAGTGGCGGAATCGGCAGACGCTACGGACTTAAAATCCGTTGACCCAAAAGGTCGTGGGGGTTCAATTCCCCCCTTTCCCACCAGAAAATAACTGATTCTCAGTAATGAGGATCTTTTTTTATTTGTTAAAATAAATTAAGGTCTTTGGCCTCCTGGGACTATAAATGATAAAAGTTCTTTCTCCCAAACAGCAGGAGAAGAATGGCTCAAACTCGAACGGATCTCCAAAAAGAAGAAGTTCTTAGAAATAAGAGGTTGTAAATAATGAATACCAGCGTGCAAAGGGAATTAATTGTGATCATTAAACCTGAAGGGGGATATACCCTTGACTGGCAACGGGTGAATAAAAGTTGGGATGCGTCTTCCGTAGATTGGCAACAAGACTGGTATCAGGGATATCTTATCGATCCTGACCAGGCTTTGCTTGTGCTCGGAGCAACGAAAAAGAGAGTAGAGCTTTCAGTATCAGTGGATTACTTGTATAAAGTAGCATCCTCTTTTGTACGTTGTTTAGCGAGGAATCCTGATCTTGAAATGCTACGGGAAAAAGCGGAAGCGGTCTTGAAAGATGAGGAACAGCAGGCGCTATTGGAAGGAGCGCCCTATCTTAACGGAGCGGAGCATCTTAATAAGAATTGGTTTGATTCCGTATGGAATCGGCTGAATCAGGCATTTTCCATCGAGATGAAGAGGTATCAGGGGAGTGTTAGTGAATACTTTAGAAGCAAAAACCCTGACTTCCATTTTGTGGGGAAAGTCTATTTCCATTTGGTAGAAAATAAGCGCGAGGAGTATCCCTTCGCCTTCTTGGCCACCTATGCGGCGGAACCCTCTATTCGTGGAGAAGGAAAACATCTGCCACTTAAAAACGCGCTGGTTGAATATGGTGAAAACAGTCAAAAACTATTGGAGTTACTATCCACCGTCCATAAGGCCGCGCGACAAAGTCCATTTGTATCGGGATTGGTGGAAACAGGAGAGATCTTCCATCCGATCGGGCTTTGTCCAGACGAAGCCTATACCTTCTTGAAGGAAGTCCCTCTCTATGAAGGAACGGGCATTCTTTGTCGCATACCGAACTGGTGGAAACGAAAAACAGCATCTCTGAGAATGACGGTCACGATTGGAACGAAAGCCCCGTCTTTCTTAGGGCTAGATGCTCTTTTGGATTTTGATATTAAACTATCGCTGGGTGGAGAAAAGATTACAGTAGAAGAACTTAAAAGTTTGCTCTCTGAAGCAGAAGGGTTGGCTTTCATCAAGGGGAAATGGGTGGAAGTGAATGCTCAGCGTCTCCGTGAGACCCTCACTGCCTATGAAGAAGCACAAAAACTGATGGAAAAAGGCGATCTTACGCTGATGGAAGCTATGCGGATGCGACTTTCAACTTCTAAAACCTTTAATATGGAGGAAAACAACTATGAAGTAGAGGTTAGTAACGGCGAATGGCTGGAAACAGTTCTTTCTCAACTTAAAAGACCGGAAAGCATTAAACCGGTGAGTAGTGGACCTGATTTCAAGGCGACGCTTAGGGAGTATCAGCAAAAAGGTCTTGGGTGGCTGTATACTATGAAAAAGTTGGGCTTAGGCGCCTGTCTTGCGGATGACATGGGACTGGGGAAAACCATTCAAGTGCTCGCTCTCCTGAATAATATATATTTCAGCAAGGAGGAGAAGGTTCTTCTCATTGTGCCGGCCTCGATTATCGCAAACTGGACGGTGGAGATTAATAGATTTGCGCCGAGACTTAAATATCACGTGCTTCATCCTCAGGAGAATAAAAACTTAGAAGAAAAGCAAGTGGATGGTGGTGTTTATATCACTACTTATGGGATGGTGGTCAGACTAGAGTGGCTTAAGGAAATTGAGTGGGACATGGTGATCTTGGATGAGGCGCAAGCCATTAAAAATCCAGGGACCAAACAGACAAAAACCGTAAAACAGCTAAAAGCCAGGAATAGAATAGCCATGACTGGGACTCCGGTGGAAAATAAACTGGCCGATCTATGGTCGCTGTTTGATTTCCTAAATAAAGGGCTGTTGGGAACCGCCAAAGAGTTCACGGCATTCACTAAAAAGTTGAAGGAAACTAATGATGGCTATGGAAGACTAAAGCAGGTCGTATCTCCTTTTGTTCTCCGCAGGCTAAAAACCGATAAAAGTATCATTACTGACTTGCCTGAGAAGATAGAAATGAAAACTTATTCAAATCTTGCAAAAAAACAAGCGGCGCTTTACGCTTCCATGGTTGATGAATTGGAAAGGAAATTGGAGACGGTAGAAGGTATGGAAAGAAAAGGGCTGGTTTTGGCGGCGCTTATGAAATTTAAACAGCTTTGTAACCATCCAGACCATTATTTAGGGCAGGGGTGTTATGCGGAAAACGAAAGCGGTAAGTTTGAAAGGCTACGTGAAATATGTGAAATCATTTATGAAAAACGGGAACGCGTCTTGGTTTTTACGCAGTTTAAAGAGATTACACTTCCTTTAGCGGCCTTTCTGGGAACGGTTTTTCACCATGAAGGCCTGGTTTTGCATGGGGGGACGCCGGTAGCTAAGCGCCGGGAGATTGTAGAAAGGTTCCAGGGCCGTGAATACCTACCCTTTATGGTCTTATCTCTTAAAGCGGGCGGAGTAGGGCTAAACCTGACAGCAGCTAATCATGTGATCCATTTTGACCGTTGGTGGAATCCGGCGGTGGAAAACCAGGCAACCGACCGGGTGTTTCGAATCGGTCAGCAGAAGAATGTGGTGGTGCATAAGTTTATCACTACGGGGACAGTGGAAGAGAAAATTGATCGGATGATTGAAGAAAAAACCAAAATGGCTTTAGAAATCTTACCCGAGAGCAATGAGGGCTGGATTACAGAAATGGATAACAAGCAGTTATTAGAGATGTTCAGATTAACGGTATAGCAAAGAGGTGGGCGTAGATGCGGTCTTACGACGAATACCCGGAATATATATCGGTAGCGGAGAGAAAAAGGAAAGCGCAAATAGCGGTGGAAAAACTTAAGCAAAAAGACCCGGAGATTGAGCCGGTGCTAATCGAGGGGAGGAAACTGGTCACCACCTGGTGGGGCAAAGCTTGGAACGATAACCTGGAGAGGTATTCAGATTATGAAAATCGGATCGGTAGAGGACGTAGTTATGTACGCCACGGCGCAGTTCTTGACCTGAAGATTAAGCGGGGTAAAATCAAGGCCTTAGTAAAGGGAAGTAGAGCTAAACCTTATAAAGTTGAAATTGAAATCCGTCCACTGGAAGATGAGATCTGGAAAAAGATTAAAAAATCTTCCGAAGGTAAGATTGACTCTTTACAGGAATTGCTTGCTGGGAAATTTCCCAAGGCTCTCTCGGAACTCTTTACGACCAAAGGCAGTGGTCTCTTCCCAGCGCCGACTGAGATCAGTTTTGATTGTAGCTGTCCTGATTGGGCGGCGCTCTGTAAGCATGTGGCTGCTGTCTTATATGGGGTAGGAGCGAGACTTGATCATGACCCCTCTTTATTTTTTACGCTACGTGGTGTCAAGGTGGAGGAACTGATTACTGATGTCATCCAAGGTAAAACAAAAGCAATGCTTGGCAAGGCGCAGGTAAAAAGTCGCCGTATTTTAGAAGATGCGGATATAACAGCGATCTTTGGGGTTGAAGTGGAAAAAGGGAATGAATAGCTCCTACTAACATAGAATGAAGCAAAGGTAATTATTTTCTGTTTTTACCTCCCGATTTTTTGCCGGGTTTGTGCTGAGGTTGTTGCCGGCAGGCGTAAATAAATCTCCGGGTTTTATCTTGAAGAAGCTCTTTAATACCATACTTATACTTTTTAAGGAATTTATATAGCTGGTCTTCGTTAATTAGGTTCTGGTGAACTTCAATGATTAGTTTAGGTTTTTTTGCTTTTAATAGACCGGTCATCCCTTTCAAAACTTGTAATTCATAGCCTTCCACATCTATTTTGATTACGTCGGGGGGTGGGGCTTTTCCCACTGCCACATAGGAATCCAGATCCCAGACTTCGATGGGAGTATAAAGATTACTTATCGGGTTAATTAGAGAGTGTTCTCCCAGACCGGAGAGCTCGCCCTGGAGATAAAGGGAACCGATTTTTTGTCTTGCCCCGGCAGCGATTAAATGGGTAGTTATATTTTGCAGGCTGTTAAGTTTTATATTGCGGTTTAATTTCCAGAAATTATGGATTTCCGGCTCAAAAGCATGGATTTGGCAAGCGGGGTATTCGCGCGCCAGGCTCAGACTGTATAATCCAATATTTGCGCCGAGATCATAGATGACTGCCGGCGCGGTTATTAAGCGTTCAAAATAGTGTAAGATCCTTTTTTCAAAGACTTTTTTGGCCCGTTGGTGTTCCACTGTATTATCTATATATATTTGAACATTACGCTTTCCCCACCGGAGAGGAGCAGTTTTCTCCGCTCCCTTAAAGGTAACTTGTTGGAGCGCGTCTGCTCGCAAAGCTAGGAAATCGTTAATATATTCCGGCTCCAAGATGGTAGTAATCTTTTTTTCTGGAAACTTCTTCAGCAGTTTTTCTTTAATCTGGGTAGCTAGCGGTTGGATGTCTACTCCGACTAAGATCTCTTCTGTTGCGTTTAAAACCTCAACAGGTATCGTTTCCATGTCTTTATAAACCACTAATTCTTGATGGAGTCCACTATTGATCCCCCTTTCTGACTGATCAATCACTCCTAAAACATTCTGCTTCGCACTAATTAGAAGGTTTAAAGCAGTGACTCCGGCAAGATCCCCATTATAAAGCAGATAGTTTCCCATTTTTTCCACCTCTTTTATTTTGACCTAAAATTGAAGTATTTATCATAAGAAGGCGGGGTTGTTCTGTTACATACAGTCACAACCCCGCATCTGTTTATTTTATTCCCCTACCGATTCCTTCGTAGATAAAACCATACTCTTTAATTTTTTCTGGGGGAAAGAGGTTGCGCAGATCAATCAGTATGGCTTGCTTCATCTTTTCTTTTAAGAGTTTGAAGTCAAGTTGAAGGTAGGTCTCCCATTCGGTGGTGACTACGATGGCATCGGTGCCGGTGACCGCTTCATATTCATGGTTAAAATATAAAATCTCTTCACCAAAAATCTTTTTTGCTTCCTGAAGAGCCAGGGGATCGTGAGCATGAATCTTTGCTCCTGCTGCTAATAAACCCCGGATGATGGGGATCGCCGGCGATTCCCGCAGATCATCGGTATTCGCTTTAAAGGCTAACCCTAACACGGCAATGCTTTTACCGTTTGGGACGCCGACAACGTTAAGGATCTTTTCCAACATCCGTTTTTTTGTCCGCTCATTGACTTGATCGGTCGCTTCGACGATCGAAACATTCTTTCCATGCTTGCGGGCGAGGTGAATTAGGGCTTTCGTATCTTTAGGAAAACATGATCCCCCATAACCGGGTCCGGCTGAGAGAAAATCCGGTCCGATTCTTTGATCAAGACCCATTCCTTGAGCAACGGTTGGGAGGTCAACGTCGACGGTTTCACATAAATCAGCCATTTCATTGATAAAGGAGATCTTAGTGGCTAAAAAAGCGTTGGAGGCGTATTTGATCATTTCAGCGGTTGCTAGGTTAGTTCGGATTAAAGGAATATTGTTCTCGATGAAAGGCGCATATAGTTGTTCCATGATCTTTAGCGCTTTTGTGGAATCGGCGCCAATAATGATCCGATCTGGGAATGTAAAATCAGCAACGGCGCTACCTTCTCTTAGAAACTCCGGGTTACTTACGACATCAAAAGTTGATGATAATCTTGAATGCCGACTGATTAATTTTTTCACGCGTTCTCCTGTACCAACGGGGACTGTTGATTTATTGACAATAACAGTATAATCCCGGAGATAGGCGGCGATTTCTTTGGCGACCGCTTCTACCTGTTCAAGGTCGGCAGAACCATCAGGGCGTGTAGGGGTGCCGACCGCAATGAATATTACTTGCGAGTTGGCGATGGCCAGCCCAAGACTGGTCGTAAAGTAAAGACGTCGAGCTTCCAAGTTTTTACGGACCAATTCGATGAGACCTTTTTCATAAAAAGGGAGCTCTTTATGGCGCAGTTTATCTATTTTGTTTCGGTTGCGGTCAACACCTGTTACTAAGTGACCGAAATTAGCCAGACCCGCAGCAGTAACTAGTCCCACATAACCACAGCCGACAACTGTTATCTTCATCTTTATCTCCTCCGGATGTGCAATCCATGGTTTAAAAAAGGAATTAGCTGATCCATCTTATTTTTTAAACTTGATTAAGGGGACAGGATATAAACATTTCCTTAAAGGAAAGAAGTAGCTATTTCTTAGACCATTTGTTTTTTAACAACTTAGCGCTGGTTTTACGTAACTGCAACCGTTTTTGAGAAGAGATCTCCGAACCATGTCGAAAATGGTAGATTGGAACCGGCGAATATAAGACATGAAAACCTGCTTTGCGGACTCGTCGGCAAAAGTCAGCTTCTTCGCCATAGACGAAAAACTGTTCATCAAACTTTCCTATTTTAGCAAAAACAGCCCGTTTGACCAGAAAACAACTACCCTGAATGAGGCGGAGCTTTTTTTCCCGATCATATAAACCGGGCCTATTTTGCAGACCCCTTCCCCTTGGGCGGGAAATAGCGCCGGCATGATAGATGGCGCCATCGGGGTTTAATACTTTAACCCCGACGACCATGGCTTTCCGGTATTTGTCAGCACTTTTGATGAGCTTTGTTAACCAGTTTTTAGTAAAGATGATATCAGGATTCAAAAAGACAATGTATTCACTTTGACCAAAAGTGATCGCTTTATTCCAGGCTTTAGCGAGACCAATATTTTTCCGGTTAATGGTTAACTTCATTTTTTTATTAAAGAATTTTTTCTTCAGCATAGTTTGCAAATAGGCTTTACTCCCATCGATGCTGTTGTTATCAATAACAAACAGTTGAAAGGGGTATTTTGTATTTTTCTGCAGCGACTTAAAAAAACCAGGAAGAAAAGACCGACTATTAAAGGAGACCATAACAAGATCAACATGGTTTTTAGCTTTGCCCAAAGAGATCACCTTCCCGTACGATAAACCCTAATTTTAAAAAGGAGAGTGTAGAGGAGTAACGATTAAAAAAGTGTAAGTAAACCCCAGTCATTGAAAGATCTGGGGTCTACTCTCGAAGCTCGTGATTCGTCGCTCGGAGCTCGTGTTGAATGACAGCCTCTGCCGGTCCCATTTGATTTTCATCCTTTCACGTGCCCCGGCAGAGCTGGAGTTACTAGGAGAAAACTTGCATTGTCCAGGTGAACATACCCGGGTTATTTTGGATTGTTCCACTGCTAAACCCAATGTTGGTGGCAGTAGTAATTAGTCTAAGTACCGGAGTCGGAAATGAACTGGATGGAATTAAATTTACCCGATAACGGTAAGTTTTAACATTTCTCCATGGGTGGGAAGCAGGGGTAGAGGTATTTACTCCTTGGGGATTTTGGGTGACCCCATTTAGAGTCAAACGCATCGTATAGCGATCATCAGCAGCATGAGAAATGACAAGATCAAAAGAACCGATGGGGATTAATCTGTCAGTAAAACTACTTCCCGAGGCGTTCCACCGGCGGATAAAGGTAAAGGTAGTGGTATTGATCGGATCTGCGGTGGGAGTAGCCCATAGATATTGAGGTCCTCCTTCTTGATAAAGGAGGGGGTTGATGTTGTTTCCTTGCCAGTTGAGACTGGGCCAAAATTTGAACGGGTTTGTTACTTTAACAGGTAGTGTTCCTTCGGTCCAGTTGCCTTTGGTCGCATTACTGACGTAAATAGCTAACGGTTGTGACATCGTGTCTCACCTCTTTCTAGGGTATAGAATAGTTTATGATTAGTAAATTTGTGAGTGCTGTTCTTTTCAATAAAAAGGCGTTGGTCATGCTTACCTAGGAAATACCTATGAGGTTTGTCGACTCATCTGGCTTTGATTCTCAAAAATTATTTAGGCCTTCAAAAGAATTTACCTATGAAAATAACTTTTGGATTAGAAAATTTGCATCGTCCATGTGAACATGCCTGGGTTATTCTGTATTGTTCCAGACTTAAATCCAATATTTTTAGCAAAGGTAAATAGTCTTAATGTTGGAGTAGGAAAGGAACCGGAAGGGATTAAACTCACTTGGTACCGAAAAGTTGCGACATTTCTCCAAGGGCGTGGAGAAGGAGTAGAGATGTCACCCCCTTGGGGGTCTTGATGCGTTCCGTTTAAAACTAAACGCATGGAATACAGATCATCAGCAGCATGAGAAATAATGATATCATAAGTCCCGAAGGGGATAAGTTTATCGGTAAAACTACTTTCTAAACTACCCTCCCAAAGTCGGATAAAGGTAAATTCAGTGGTAAATACCGGTTCAGCTGTAGGGGAAACCCACAAATACTGTGGTCCTCCTTCTTGGTAAAGGAGGGGATTAATGTTACCTTTTTGCCAGTTGAGATTAGGCCAAAATTTGAAAGGGTTTGTTACTTTAACCGGTAATATCCCTTGGGCCCAATTACCTTTGGCCGCATTACTTACATAGATTGCTAAAGGTTGTGACAAAGGACCTCACCTCTTTTTAGGGTATAGAATAGTTTATGATTAGTAAATTTGGGAGTGCTGTCTTTATCAACAAAAAGGCGTTGGTCATGCTTATTAAAAAAACGCCTTTGGGATATCCGTTATGATTTTCACATTTCATTTCTTCTTAGTTTTTTCTTTGGTTGCCAGTAAAGGCCAACCATTAGCCACCAACCATTTTAAAACATTAGTTCTTTCATCCCAAACTCCAGGTTGATTCTTAAGTGCTTTTTCCGGAGCTTCTTCTGGGAGTTGCAGATAGCCTACTCCATTTATGGGAACAACTGCAGGATAAGATCCTGTAAGATCTCGAATGGCGCAACTAACAGCTAAATCTGTGGAAAAAGCTCCTGGACTTAAAACCTTAAGGGAACCCCAAGCCCAATGATTTGGGATCTGGCGATAAAGTTCGGTTTTAAGCATCAGACCCCTACTCGGGATTACCAGGTCGACTCTTTTTGGAGATTTGAGTTTATGAGAAAAATACTTGTTTTTCCTCCGATAATCATCAAAGGGCAGTTTAAAAAGACAACCGAATTGGGCGACACCAGGAAAAAACGGAGCCCACCGGCGAAAGGCAGACAACCCTTCTTCGGTTAATAGGTAATCGTCATCCACAATTAATACGTAATCCCTGCTGGTTTGGAGAGCGGCCAAGTATTTACCAATGGGGCCAATGTTTTTTTTGGATTTAAGATTGTGAGTGGCTTCAGGTATGGGTTTAACGCCATTGTTCCAGACCCGGATCTCTTGGATACCCAAAGTTAGCAGTTGTTGCACTACGCGACGAGCATTTTTTGGGCGAGCAAAGTTACACATCACGGCGGCAATCGATGTTAGGGGGACCATTTTCTTAGCGCTCTTAGTTTTACTCATGATTCTCCCCACTCGTTTGATTTTTCTAATCAACCCTAGGCTTTTGGGTTCCAAGGTTTGATTCGTTTCGAGGGACGAACTGTATACATCATGGTTTTGCCAAAATCAATAGCTACTTTTCCATACTGTTCAGCAATGGCTGGGGCTAATATTACTGCATTAACGCCGGCGGAGATTAAGACGAGATCAAAACGGTACTCCCCTACTTTTTTTAGAGTAGCCGGAATCTGTTCGTAGTGGTTGAAATTAATACAGCCGATAATATTAGGAGGCAAACTCAAGTAGTTTTTCCGGATGAGCTGAGTATACTGGTCCGCCCATTTAGAAATGAGCAGAGTTCGATGCTGGTGCAGGATCTTCCAAAAATAGCGATAGGAGACCATTTTGCGGTTGCAAAAAACGTAACAAAGGTTGGCGGGTTTCAATTTATAATAATCAAAAATCTTATTGGTTAAAGACCGTTTAAACTTGCTGGGGGCTGCGACTTCATCATTCTGAGCACGGCAGATGCCGACAAGATTGGCTTTGCGAATTCCGTCGAGCATTTGGTCGCGAAGGGGGAGGCTGGGAAGAGTGACCCCTTTCCCCTTCGTTCTTTTACCTTGCCGCACCCAATAAGTCTTCTCTATTTCTTCATTACTGAGGAATTTACCCTGGGACAGCGCGATATTCTCGCCATCACCGATCCGTACTAAGGAAAAAGGTTTCTTTAGTCTTAAAGCTTTGTGAATTTGCCGTAAAACCTCCAATTCTGAAAGGAGTTTGCGATCAGGGAAATCTTTAAGCGACATGGACCGAACCCTCCTTAATTATTGATTGAGCTTGATGGCGTGGATTCCGGAAGGCTTTTTTCATGATGGTTTTTGGCAAGCAGAGCTCGAATCTCCTCAATCTGGTTTTCTGGGTAACCAAATTTCCTCATGATTTCGGCTTCTTCCGGACCAATAAGAAAACTACTTTTCCATTCGTTAAACTCACTTCTGTGCGTTTTCTTTTTAACATAAAAAAGTTTCCACGCTCCATAGAGGGGGTCGGACTCTTCAGTCCGTCCTAAGCTAGTACAGACATGAGAGGTGAGATAAGCTTTTTTTAGACCAAGGTTATTAGCCTTGCGCTCGTAATCACGTTCCCCTACCCCGTAAAGAGGAAGGTTGGTCATAAAAAAGTGTTTCTTCCACAATTGTTTTTTAATCATCATGCACCAAAAAAGGACAGTGTTCCTGCGAAATTCGAGAGTGTAACGCGGTCTTTTTACCTGACTGGTTCCCATCTTAACCACCGACGGCTGCAAAGCAACATAAGCTAAAGTGGGGAAATCTTTTAATGCTTGATACATGGCGCCGGTCCAATTTTTGCGCGGAACTATTACATCATCATCTAATTTGACGATATAATCCCCTTGAGCACGTTCAGCGCCATATTGAAAACCAGGCATACAACCGATATTCCGTCCCGGGTCAAATTTTTTAACCCTTGGGTGTTTGAAATCTTCTAAGAATTTCAAAGCATCCTTATAGGGAGGATGATTATTGATGAGGATCAGTTCACTGCTCTTGTCTGTACTGATTAGGGCAGCCTCCACACACTTTTTAATCAAGGGTAGAGTATTATAACAATTGATAATAATAGAGAATCTCACCGGGCTCACCCTTTCAGACATACTTTTAACAGACCATTTTCTAATTTAGTTTACGGTCGAAAAGCGTTTGTGGTGCTGTGGCTGAAGCATTTTTCATTGACAAGCGATTATTTCCCTTATCTTAGGAAAAGAGCCTCTCTGTTTGGTGAGGGGTTTCTTTGAAAAGCCGGATCTCATATAATGATTAGACCAAAAAAGTGTCTTTCTTGTAAGATTGAGGGAAAAAAAGGGTTTAGATCTAAACATGGAGAGTAATTAAGGGGGAAAGATGATGAGGGTTCTATTTGTTGATTCTGGGGCCATGGGATTTCATTACCGTTATGCTTATGATATTTTTATTACTTTAAGGAAGCTTGGTTACAAAGTAAGGCAGATCAGCCCGCAGAGGCTTTCCTCCAGAATAATCAAGGAATTTCAGCCTGATGTGTTACTGGTAGCACATGGTAATCGGACCGCCCCTGAGCAGGTGCGTTATGCTCGGGCCTTGGGAGTGAAAACTGTATTATGGTTAGTAGAAGATCCTTACGAGATCGATTTACACCGGGGCGAAATGGTTGAAGCCTATGATTTAGTTTTTACTAATGAACGCCAAGCGGTGGCCGAATATAAGCGCGCGCAGGTATTTTATTTGCCGTGGTGTTGTAATCCGGAGGTCCATCGCCAACTCTCTGTTGGTGAGGAGTATCAGAGTGATCTCTGTTTTGTCGGGATGGGGTTTCCCAACCGTTTAAAGGTGATTAATTCCCTGGCCCCGTTGTTAAAAAGGCTAAAAGTAAAATTAATTGGGGAATGGAATCGCTGGGGTAAACTTGATCCGGTTTTGCAACAGTTTGTCCTGCCGGTAGTCAATGATTTTTACGAGGTGCAAAAATATTTCAATGGCGCAAAAATCAACCTTAACATTCATCGGGACCCTGTTAACCCTCCTTCAGGTAATAGTAAAGGAGTAGGCGCTACCAGCCCTAATGATCGAGCTTTTGCCTTGGCCGGATGCGGAGCTTTTCAGATTGCGGATCGGACCCGACCTGACTTGTTTGAATGTTTTCAAACGGATAAAGAAATAGTTTTCTTCTCCAATGCAGATGATTTAGCTTGGAAAATTGAGTGTTTTTTATCAAAACCAGAATTACTGAAAAAGATTGGAAAAGCCGCCCAGAAAAGGGCTTATCTTTATCATACTTTTCAGCATCGCTTGAAGGAAGTTTTTGCGAAACTGGGGGGCTTACCTAAAAGAAGTAATGCTCAGGTGGTGCGTAAACCAGTGGCTTTTTATTTTAATAATGAATATATACTCAAAGATGAGGTCTGGACCTTCCAGAAACCGAGTAGTAGGAGGTAAAAGTTAATGTTGATGAGAAGAATTTTAAAGCGTATTCTGGACGAAAACGGGCCTATCGTCTTCGAACAGCCTTTTCCAACCATACTCTTGCAATTCTTTTCCCCATTTCTGGTGGAAATGTTTCCAGCTAATGCTGACTAGTCTTTCTGTTTCTTCAGGGTTGCTGCGGTTGAAGGAAGCGTGAATAGCATGCTCGATTAAAACATCCTTGGCAATTCGCAACTCGTAACCACTTTTTCTGATCCGCAGCGCGAGATCAAAGTCATCGGCTCCGAGGGGGAGGTTTTCATCAAAGTAGCCAATCTTATCTATTAAGCGCCGGTCAAAAAGGATAAGACAACCAATGAGGAATTTTGCCGATTCCGATTGACGATGATAAAGCCCGGCAAACTTCCGATCCGCTGCTTCCAGGTGGCGAGAGAAAGTTAAAGGGCCGGCCCATTGTCTTCCGCCAATGCCCATACTTTTCGGGCCAACCATTAAAGTTTTCGGGTTGTTTGATAAGTGCCAGGAGAGGCGGGATAACCAGGTTGGAGGAACAACCACATCCGGATTCATCGTAATCAACAACGGGCCGGAGGCGAGTTTTAACCCTTGATTGCAGGCGGTGGCATAACCAAAGTTTTTTTGATTAAAGATCACCCGTAGATAAGAGTGTTTTATTTTCTGGAGAAAGAAGACTGAGTCATCTGTGGAGTGATTATCGACGATAATTACTTCGTAGGGTATTTCAGTGTGGTTAGCAATCGAAGTAAGACATTTTTCCAGATAAGGCTGGGAGTTATAGTTAACTATGATGATACTGGCTTGCATACAAGCACCTCCAGGTTTTCTCCGTTCCATTTTCGTAAACAAGGTTTGGGGTTAAGGATTGATTGATAATGGGAAAGAGGACAGAACTTGCCTTGGGGGTCAAGAGAGAGGTAACGCTTATACTTTTGGCTATGCTCCTTTTTGGCGGCGTATCCCAGGTGAAGAAGGCGAATGTTAGAAAGACGCCTGGGAGCGAGGTAGGCTTCCTGCGGAAAGCGTCCACAGTGTAGTCGACGGGAAGTCCAGTGATAAGTAAGGTTTCCCTGGTACCGGTATAAACAGGCAATGCGTGAAAGAGCAGGGTTCCAGTAGTGATCAATTCGATAATGCCCAAGATCCCCCCAAAAATGGTAGGCCGGAAAAGTAATGAGGTCAAAGTCTTCTTGATGGATTAAATAAGGTAATTCTTTAATAATTCTCGTTTCGAATATTTCATCCGCATCTAAAGCCAAGATCCAAGTAGGCGCTAGCCCTACAGTCATCTCCCACAGGATCTTTCTGAGGGCTGCTTCGTCTTGTTCAAAAAGTGACTGCTCTAATTGCTGAAAGCGGAGTACTTTTTTATGCGACCGGCAGAGTTCGGGGGTCTGATCGGTGGAGGCATCATCGAGAATTACAATGCCATCCACATAGTCGGCTAGGTGGTTTAAGACCGGAAGCAAGTAACGGTTAGCTTCGTTTTTAACCACCATCATCGCTAAAAGTGTCGGTTTATTAACTTTATGCATTATACCTCCAGCCAGCCGAGAGCTAAGTGTTATTCGCGGTGGATGCTCCTGATACTGACAACTATATCTTATGCAGGCGGGAAGTTGGTTGCTAATGGCATGTAAAAACTACTCTCGGCGTTCGTTCCTCGTCACCCTTTCCTTGTCACTCGCAAGTAAGTTGCTACGGGTAGGATGCAGTTAGCGAATAAAATAAACCCCCGCGAGGCGGGGGTATTACCGGTTGTTAGTCTATCTAAAAGAGATTAAAAAGAAGAAAGATACTCTTAATTAAAACGCATTAGACGAAACCCTCGTGAGACTGGCGGCGGAACTACTCTTCTTGTACAGCTGGGTCCGGTGATTAACAGAGGACCGCTGGGGGGTTGGCAACCGTTACCGGTATGAATTGCTACCTGGACATCGGTTCTCTCAAAACAACCATTTTTGATGGTAAAGCTATATAAACCCACAAATTGGGCATTCTTATTTAAGGTATTCCATTTGACAGTATTCGGATTTGACGCCCCTCCTAAACACGGTTGACCCTGTCCTACTACTGCTTGGATGTTAATAGGATCTGGGCTGGTAGCTTTTGCCGGGTCTACAATCTGTAGAGGATCCGGACAAAGGACCAGCGCCCAGTTACTAAGAAAATCGCCCTGACCAAGTTCATCAATGAGGGTTAGCAGATAAAACCAGGTTTGTGTGCCGTCAGAGTTACAAACTTCGCCTTCAAATTCAATCTGGTAGGGAGGGATTTGTACAATATCTGGCATTAATTTCACCTCCGGGTTTAGCTTGTCACTATAAATTATTCCTTTTATTTTGAAGTGGTCCCTTTTTAGACTTAATACTTATTTAATCCTTTGCATTTTGCCTTTCCCTCAGAGCAAAAAATAAGTTAAATGCTAACGTTGATCCGACAAACCTCGAAGTGTTGTCTGGGTTGGACAAATCCAAGCTTAAGGTAATTATTCAATTCTCTCAAATCGGAGATGATTGGCAATTATAATAAAGCAATGATTGCTTTCTCGGCGGCGATTAAATCCCCGAGTACCAGATTAAAGGGGATTCTTATTCCGGGCGAGATATTAATACTATGCTGAACCTGTTCTTTTACTGCCGTAAGAAGCGCTAATGCTTCCAGAATTCTTCCCTCTAAAAGCAATTCTCGGATACGGTCAATCTCAATTAGTAAGCTATTTTTAAATAAGGGGTTACCGATTTGCGCTCTGATTTTGCCGGCGGCGATCTCCAGCGCGGCCAGTACTTCAGGGGGTACTGGAGGTGGTGGAATGGGAGTTGGTGTAACCGGTATGGGGATCTGATCCTCAAAGACTACCTTGACTACTACGGTTACAGTTAAAATTTCGTCAAAGGAATTAGTATCTGTATTTAAGGTAATCTGGTCTTCTGCTTCTAGGTCAAAAATCTGACAACGGAGCCTTTTTAAGACGTTCGTCGGTAGAAGATTAGGGCAACAGTTAGTAATTTTCAAATTATCAAATTTTCTTTGGAAAGAGTATTCCAGCTGTATGTCGGGTCCTTGAGGCTGTTTAATGGTAATCTCTTTATTAATCATCAAGATTAAGTCTACGAAAAAGTTATTCTGTTTTCCATGGAGCGCACATTCAATAACTGTTACTGTTACTCTCGTATTTTCAGGATCAATCCGGCTTCCCGGTAAAATTGGAGTTTGGATTAGTACTCCCGGTTCAATATCTTGAAGTGTAAAGACTTCTTCACATACCACGCGGTCGGCTTTGATGATATTACATGCTAGCATTGTAGCTCACTTCCTTCGACTAGGCAGCAGTCTAAAGCAAGAAATGATCAAGTCACCAATTTTCCGGAAAACACTTTTTTTACCGGCTCTGGTTTTAAGAGATGAGGTTTTAACTTGTGTGGAAACTGCTTCCCTAGGAAAAAGATTAGTAATGTGTCGATATTCAGAGTCGTTGACGACGATAATCTGCGCTTCCGCCGTAATCGGGAATTCAGGTAGTCCCGGGAATTGTTGTTCGTTCAAGGCGGGCACCTCCTAGTATCTTTGTATTGGTCTGTTAGTATAAGAATATTCCAAGATAAGCTTATAGGTCACGGGCTTGTTGCCTATTTCCTCCATAATCAGAGAAATCAGGACTTATTCTTACTTTCAGGAGTAAGAGGTGTTCTTTTTTATGACAAACGCCTCTATATTTTTAAGTGCGTTCTGACTAATAACATCTGCTGTAGTAGTTGCGTATAGATAATGTAGACAAACTTGGAGGTGAAAATAATGGGATTTTGTACTTTGATAAAAACAGACCGTGTTCTGTATGACGAAATTGTTTTTTGTCGGGATGAGGAAACCGTCCCAATTAACGAAGAAGTTCCAGCTGGAAGTATGATTCTTGTTGACCAATCAAAGGTTACCGTAACGGTAATCAATTGTACTCCGGTAGTGGTTAGTGGAGTTATTACTAGTGTTACGGCGCAGGTTCATATTAGGAAAGATATAGTGATTGATCGACCCGAGCCGTTACCAAATCTTACGCTTGAATTCTCGTTTGTCAGGCAATTCACCTGTCCCTTAAGTAAAACACCGGACGGCCACGCATTCATCGCTCCGGAAGATGTGGTCCGCGCTGCCTGCCAGATCGTTAACATAACCGCTCGTGATACGATGACCTTAACCACCGGAACCTCTCCTTCCTTTCATCAGGTTTTAGTAATGGCTGCTAAACTAAAACTGGTGGTACCTCATGATCAAGTTTTTGTAGGAACATGTCCCTCTACTGTTACCGCAAATGCAGTGATAACTCTGCCCACAACTGGTTAAGCATGATCAGAATAAAAGAGGCTATTTTGCTATTTGGGGGAAATGCATAATTACCCAAAATACTATTTAACCAATCTAGAAAATGCTTTGGGGCTTGTCGATCAAAGTTAACTTTTATCTTATTTTTTGTTCGGGCCAAAGTGGTAGTTAACGTTGACGACTTAGTGTTTAACAGGCGATCAATAAATCGTGGTCTAATTTTAAATAATCGAGTTATGCAATTCCTTAATTTAGGATAGCCTTTTATTCATATAATTGAAGATGATCGGGAAGACATCCCCTTGCTAACGAGCGGGGGATGTCTTCTTGGAAAATTGTTTTACGCAAGTGATGAACGACTGGTTAGAGGTGGATGGGGAATATAAAGATATTTGCTAGGAATCTACCCACTTTTTATAAATGCGCAATTGTTGGTAGACCATTTCCAGCTTGTTCTGGTCAAATTCCGGATTAACAGCTTTCAGATATTGCCGGATCATATTGGGGGTCATGATTAAGGGTTTCATTTTATTCTTAGCCTTTGCTTCTTTCGCTTCCATAACGAGAGCGCTTGTTTGTAAAAAATCGGCATTTAATAAATGAAGCCAGAAATTATCTTGATGAAAGGAGAACTGGGAGTACAAGCGGAGAAAATCCCAATTTTCCGTTCTTGTTTTCATTATTTCCAAAGGATTATTAGAAGGTGAGTTGCTATTCTGGCAGAGCGCGAGGGATAACAATTCCTGTTTTAAAGCTTTCTCGTAGTCTTGCAGCAAGTCGCTTAGGTTAAAAGCATTAAAACGATCTAATGTTTGTTGTAAATTAAAATAAAGTAACCATGTATAAGCAAACTTCCGGACCAGCTCTTTAATTCTTTGACATTTATTGTGATCAATAAAAAAAGCGACCAGGTTGAGATTAAAGCGGGAAACAATACCCTTAACCAGGTTAGCTACAGGTTCTACAGCCCTGTCTTTACAACGCCGTTGCATTTCATAAATAATTAGATGGTAGGGTAGTCCTACCAGCGGACCGTCTCCCTTATAAGTTAAGAGATAGCGGACAGAGGGCTCTTTATCTTGTCCTAATTCATAAATAATCTCTAGATAGTTCATAGAGCAGATATCTAGAATAAGGAGATCAATTAGCCGACCGGTTTCTTGGTAAAAATAGTTAATTGTTTGGCACATCTCAGGAAGGCCCATCAGGAAAGGTGATTCTTGGCAAAAATCGGGCATGACCCCGACGAGTGGACAACCATGTCCACTGAGGATTAACAGATAATGGAGGGCGGGATAGGATACAACTGCCCATTTTAAAAAGAAATATAGGTTTTTGGGGTCAGCCATGTTTAAGTTTTTATATTTGTACAAGAGTTGAGAACGGCGCTTTTGTACATAATAACATCGTACACCGGTCCAGCTTTTTCCGGAACCGGGATTAGGAAGAGTGGGATTGATTATTTTTCTTAGCTTCACTTCCGCCCTTCCAATCAGGATGAGGATGTTAATTTCTGCAGTAGAGCCGATGGTCTCAAGGTTCTGTTTGGCTTGCTCCATAATAGAGGAGAGTTCGTTATTTCCATTAGCATAAATCAGAACAGTCCATAGTTTGGGTTTGTTTTGCATCATACTTCTCCTCTGGCGGCAGGTCTTTCCATTTTTGCTCAAAATAAGCTTTACTGCTTAAAAAATATTGGTTTAAGCGCCGACGATTCCGGCAACTCCCGTTGACCAGATGAATTACCTTGCTTTCAGGAATATAGAGGACTTTGTATCCATGATGACGGGCGTTATAACAATAATCAGTCTCCTCGAAATAATGGAAGTAATTTTCATCAAAATAGCCGAGTTCTGGGAGAAGTTCTCTTTTTATACCCATACAAGCCCCGCAGATACTAAGACAGGCAGTGACTTGATCATAAAGCTGCGGGTGATCGGGCTCCCCCCAACCACGAATTACAGGGTGAGCATTGGCCTCTACTACTCCGGCGCCAACCAGGAAGCCGTCGGGACTAATCAGGCGCGGTCCGACGACCGCAACTTCCGGAGAGGCCAAGGCTTTAATCAAAGGCGGAAGCCAGCCGGGGGTAGCTAAGAGGTCACTATTCAATAAAAAGATGTACTTGCCCTTGCCGGCCTTGATCCCTTGATTACAGGCAGTGGCATAGCCAAGGTTTTGGCGGTTGAAGATGCTATTGACCCAACGGAGATTATGAAGTAAAGACGCGCTTCCGTCAGTACTATGATTATCAATGACCCAGAGGCGGTAATCTTCTACTAATCCAGTATGACGGCGAATACTTTCCAAGCAATTAACGAGTAGCTTTTTAGTATTAAAATTGACGATAATCAGATCGGTTTGATAGTTCATCCTCACCCTCCGGCTTGTTAAAAGTTAATAATCGTAAAATTATGAATTTGGATCACAGTCTCTTTTTAACATGACGTTTAGATTTTAATTATCGAGTCAGCGCCAAGTAAAAGCGAGCAGGACTCTTTTCTTGTTTTAGCTCCATCCACCTTCACTCTTTCTCCCAGAATGCTCTCGGAGAGCGTAACATTTTTCAATTCGCCACCGGGTAAAATCAGTGAATGGTTTAAGTTACAATTGACGATTTCTACTCCATCACCAATCGAAAGATAGGGTCCGAGGAGCGAGCCACTAATTCTACAACCGGCGCCAATGGCCACCGGACCTTTCACCTGACAATTTTTAAGGATCGAACCTTCTTTCAGCTCTAGGAGGCCTGTAATTTGAGATTTTTTCACTTCACCGGCTTGCAAGGGGGCGATTTTTTTCAACAGGTATTTGTTCGCCTCTAAAAGCTCCGCCGCGCTTCCTGTATCCTTCCACCATCCGGATAAGTGTTGATAGGTGACAGTTTTTCCGCGGTCAATTAAATGTTGGATGGCATCGGTGATCTCGAGTTCCCCACGCCAGGAGGGTTTAATGCCCTGAACTGACTGGTGGATTTCTTCACTAAAAAAATAAACTCCTACTAAAGCCAGGTTGCTACGGGGGACTTTCGGTTTTTCTTCGACCTTAACTACCTTTTCTCCCTCAACTACTGCTACTCCAAAATTCCGAGGATTATTTACCCTGCGGACAAGAACAAGGCTATCCGGTTTTTCCCGGTGAAACCTTTCCAACAGCGGTTGGAGGGGTTCATCTAGGAAGTTATCCCCTAGATACATTAAGAACGGACTGTTCCCTAGGGCTTCCCTGGCAATCAGTACAGCATGCGCCAACCCTAAAGGTTCAGGCTGGTAAAGAAATTCAACTTCTAAACCCCAGGGGTTTTCCTTTTTCAATAGGGCTTCGATGATGCTCCCATTTCGACCGAGGATTATTACTATTTTCTTGATCGCGGCGGCGGAGAGAGATTCTAGAATATGAAATAAGAGCGGTTTATTTCCCAAAGGAAGAAGAGTCTTAGGTTGAGTATAGGTAAAAGGACGAAGGCGGGTGCCATCGCCGCCACAAAGGAGAAGAGCCTTCACAAACTCATCCTTCTTTCTACAAATTTACTTTTCACCTGATGAGCCTTTTTCATCTTATGCAAAAGAAACTGTCGATGTCCATGGTAGGGAAAAGGTTTTAGCAACGGCAAAAGTATTTTTTTTTCAAGAAAGGTGAATAATAGTCAAGACGTAAATTAGACAGTATCATAATTCAACCCCAAGATAACCTTTTGATACCTGGTGCTTGTAACAAACAAAAGATTATGCGTTTAAACGGGGGCGATAGATTGAAATTTAAAATCAGATCGGGGTGGCCCGGGGCTCTTTTTGGCCACCATCATCACCCTGAGGACCAGTCTCAGGATCTGCCTGATCAGGAGGAGCCGGAGCAGGAAGACCCCGAAGAGCAAGGGAAACAGAGTTCGCCGCGAAGACAGCGCCTTACTCTCCAAAGTCTGAAGCAATTAGGGCAGATGGCGCCAGCTGAACAGGTTGGTTCGGATATTCATACCATGGTGATTATTGGGCAGATCGAAGGACATCTAATCCTACCTACTAAAAATAAAACTACCAAGTATGAGCATATTATCCCGCAATTGGTCGCTATTGAACAAAATCCCAGAATAAAGGGGTTATTAATCATTCTTAATACAGTAGGAGGAGATGTGGAAGCGGGGCTGGCTATTGCTGAGATGTTGGAGAGTCTTTCGAAGCCTACAGTCTCCTTGGTTTTAGGTGGAGGACATTCAATTGGCGTTCCGGTGGCAGTAGCGACCGATTATTCTTTTATCGCGGAAACGGCGACCATGACGATTCACCCGATCAGGCTTACGGGGATGGTGATTGGAGTTCCACAAACCTATGAATATTTAGAGAAAATGCAAGATCGGGTAATTAAATTTGTCACCAGCCATTCCCGGATTACTGAAGAAAAATTCCGAGAACTAATGTTTAGGACAGGAGATCTGGTTAGGGATGTGGGTACCGTTTTAGTCGGGAAAGATGCGGTGGAAAATGGTTTAATCAATGAGATTGGCGGGATTGGTAAAGCTCTTGCTAAATTAAGAGGGTTAATCACATTGAAGGAAAAGC
>DHOO01000122.1:15656-20119 GCA_002409975.1 Firmicutes bacterium UBA5388 | reverse complement strand
TAAAGAGATTGAGTTTGAAGGTAAAAAATTTCTGGTAACTGTGGATAATAGGGGAGAGCAACGAATCACTCGTTTGCTCAGTACGGATCCTAATGATTTTCTGGATCCCCGTTGGACGCCGGGGAATATGATCTTTTAGTTAAAAACCGATTAAAACCTCTTAAATAGAGGTTTTTTCTTTAGTTTATCGCATTTTATATGGAAGGAGAAACCAAGATTGAAAACGAATTAAACTGTAAAAACCATCCGACTATTTGTGTGGGAGGCATCAATGTCGATCGCAATGCAAGATTTTATTTTTGGCTTGATCGGGGGACTGGGGCTATTTCTTTTCGGATTTTCCCTAATGGGACAAGGATTTCAAAAAATTGCCGGAGAAAGAATTCGTTGGTTTTTAGAAAACACACGTAATCCCTTGCTGTCGATGTTAACTGGTCTGCTGCTAACCATTACCCTTCAAGATGGGGGGGCCGCCACGGTCCTATTAATTGGACTACTGGGTTCAGGTTTTGTCCAACTGAAGCAGGCGATCAGCATTATGCTCGGCATTAACCTCGGTCTTACTTTGCTTGTCCATTTAATTGCTTTCCGGCTGGGAAATTACCCGCTCCTGGTGATGGGAATCGGTTTTTTACTTTATTCTTTGGGCAAGAAACGCTATACTCGCTATCTTGGTTATGCGACCCTTGGTTTCGGGTTAGTCTTTATTGGATTAAATACTTTAACCTCAGCAATGAAGCCCTTAGTAGAAAGTTTGCTCTTCCGAGGCGCATTCTCTCAGGTTGGCCGGTACTCCCTGGGGGGATATTTTCTGGGCTTCTTGTCGACTTCTTTAGTGCGGAATAATATTGCCACGATCGGTCTTTTGCAGGCGCTAACTAAACAGGCGGCGCATAGCGGTAATGAAACTACTTTCCTTCAACTACACTCGGTGTTGCCGTTTCTTTTAGGTACTGGCTTGGGGATTTGTACGACTGCTACTTTAGCGTCGTATAAAGGAAGTATTATTACCCGAAGAGCGGTGTGGGCCCAATGGATCTTTGTGCTGGCCACTACATTAGTACTTCTATTAGTGGCGAGTCCTTTTTCCGTGTTTGTTAGTAAGGTCACCATCAATTTATGGGTTGGCGTCAGTAAAATTAAGGAGCTCTTCTTTTCCATGCCGGCGGGGCATTTGCCGACAGCGTCTCAGCTCTTTCCCCGAGAGATTGCGGTAGCTCATAGTTTATATAATCTATTGATGGTCATCATCTGGCTGCCACTGGTAGGGCCTCTTGCTCGTTTCTTGGAGGAAAGAATTAATGACCGTTGGTTAACCCAGGAAGAAGAGTTAAGAAATTTTGAATATCTTAATGAAAAGGTTCTTAATACACCGGCCTTGGCTTTACGGATGGCGGCTAAAGAGATCTTACGAACCGCCCAGATTGCTACTGATATGTTGTATCTGGCAAGGATTGCTTTTATCAAAGGGCAATCCTCTGCTCTTTGTGATATTGGGAAAAAAGAGGACCTGGTCGATGAACTTCGAAACAGCATTACGCTCTATCTTTCTACCCTTCTTTCCAGGAATGTGCTGACCGCTTCTCAATCCCGGTATCTTGCCGGATTGATTCATGTCGTTAATGATGTGGAACGGATTGCCGATCATGCCGAAAACATTGGGGAGTTTGCTAAAGCTAAATTTGAAGAGAAGCTGCCTTTTTCTCAGCTCGCCATCAATGAACTGGAGCTACTCTACGGAAAAGTATTGGATATTTGTAAGAAAGCGATTTCTACTTTAGAAGAGGATGATCCGGTTTTAGCCAAGCAGGTTTTGGAGAGAGAAGAGGCGATCGATAAAATTAAGGAAGAATTAAGACAAAATCACATTAACCGGTTAAATCAGGGAAGATGTTGGCCCGGTTCAGGAATTATCTATTTGGAAATGGTTGCTAATCTGGAAAGGGTGGCCGATCACGCCGCCAATATCGCCCAGGTGGTGTTGGTTGGGAAGGAGGAGATGAGCTGAAGATGGCTAAAAAACGAGGGTTAACCATGAAAAAGAAGAAGAAACGCCCTGAACGCACCGAACGACAGTTAGAATTAAAAAAAGAGATTCTGGGTGTTGTCTACTTGGGGCTAGCTGTTCTTCTTTTGTTATCCTTAAAGGTGGAAGAGACTGGAGGTTTCGGTCAAGCAGTTCGCGGGGTTTTATACATGGTTACCGGAAAGAAAGGCTCCTTGCTCCTACCAGTGCTATTTGCCGCCCTAGGCTGGCAACTAATTAAGAATCATCGTAACTTTTCTCTCACTTACCGGTATTTTGGAGTAATCATTTGTTGCCTGTGGGGAATTGTGGTTGTGCATTTGGTTGATCAAGGGTTTCCTGAGGCGCCTCTTCCTTATGGATATATGGAGGGCGGAGGTTTGGTGGCTAGTATTATCCTCTATAGTTTGGATCGGGTTTTTTCTTACCTGGGAACGATCGTTGTTTTAAACCTAATTCTCGTGATCTCGCTTATTTTAATGCTGGATCGACCCTTGATTCAGTTTCTGGTAGAGATGAAAAATTCTGTTAAGAAAGGGATTATCTTTTTATTTAAGGAAAAGAACGGTACTGTTTCAGCGCTCCATTGTCAGCAGGCTTCAGCCGCAGCAGAAGGAAGGGCGGCGTTACCGGATGAGCCTCAATTGGAGGAGAGGCCGAGGAGGAGAAGGGAGACACGGGAGGAAGTAGAGAAAGATCGAGAGACTCCGGCGATTGTCGCAGGGAAAAGTGGGAGGAAACTGGGGCCTTATCAACTACCATCGTTAGATGTTTTACAATCTCCCCCGCGCTCAAAACGTAACCCTAAATTACTGGACCAATCTTCGCAATTGGAAGAGACCCTTGCTTCGTTCGGAGTCAAAGCGCGGGTGGTTGATGTTCATCAGGGTCCGGTGATTACTAGATATGAGATTCAACCTGCCCCTGGAGTAAAAGTCAGTCGGATTGTAAATCTCAGCAATGATCTGGCTTTATCTTTAGCAGCCAGAGGATTAAGAATCGAGGCTCCAATCCCCGGTAAATCAGCGATTGGGATTGAAGTCCCTAACCAAGAGGCCAGGATGGTTACGATCCGAGAGGTGATTGAGTCTCGCGTCTTTTGGAACGCCGGTAAACTAGGAATGGCAGTTGGGGTAGATATTGCCGGCGAACCGATCGTGACTAACCTGGACAAGATGCCCCATCTTTTAATCGCCGGCGCTACCGGCTCTGGGAAAAGCGTCTGCCTTAATGCTTTGATCCTTTCTTTGTTATACCGGGCATCGCCGGCCGAAGTAAAATTGATTATGATCGATCCCAAGATGGTAGAACTCTCCGTTTACGAAGGGATTCCCCATCTGTCAGCCCCGGTGGTGACTGAGCCTAAAAAAGCTTCCGCCGTGCTTCGCGCGGTCGTCTCCGAGATGGAGATGAGATACAAGGCTTTTGCCGAGAAAGGAGTAAGAGATTTAGTCCGCTATAACCGGGTGCTTGACAAAGAGGAATTACCTATGCCCTATGTGGTTGTGATTATTGATGAATTGGCTGACCTAATGATGGTGGCTCCGGTTGAGGTGGAAGATTCAATCTGTCGGCTGGCGCAGATGGCCAGAGCGACCGGCATCCATTTAGTAGTGGCTACGCAGCGTCCCTCGGTGGATGTGATTACCGGCTTAATTAAAGCTAATATCCCCTCGCGGATTGCTTTTGCTGTCTCCTCCCAGGTTGATTCGAGAACTATTTTGGATTCCTCCGGCGCGGAACAATTGTTAGGCCGGGGTGATATGCTCTTTGCTCCGGTGGGGGCCTTAAAACCATTACGGGTACAAGGAGCGCTGGTTCTTGATGAAGAGATTAAAGCCGTGACTAATCACTGGCGCAAACAAGGAGCCCCTGATTATGTGGAAGCCTTCGTCAATCTTCAAGAAGAGCGGTTGAACGGGGGGTATGCGCAAGAGGAAGATGAAATTTTCTGGGATGCGGCGAAAATGTTGGTTGAGCATGGACAAGCATCTGCTTCCTCCTTGCAACGCCGGTTTAGAATCGGTTATACACGCGCTGCTCGGCTGATTGATATGATGGAAGCTCGGGGGATAGTCGGTCCCCATGAAGGGAGTAAACCCCGAGAGGTTCTGATTACTTCGCGGCAGCTCGAGGAGATGCAACAACGAAATTGACTAAGTAGTCGCTCACCCTAACTTTGCTGGGGCAAGCGAAAGGATGAAACTCGCGACGAGCGACGAGTTACGAGCAACGAGAGTGAGAAGTTGACTAAATTTTTCAGCAGGATATCCTGTAGCTTTTGCAGAAGTATATTTTTAGCTAAAACTATTTTTTAGCTGGGCTTTTCTTGAGGAGGTATTTAGCTAATGAAAGAGTTAGGAGCAATCTTAAAAGCGGCGCGGGAAAAAAAAGGAGTATCATTAGAAGACATCCAGATGATTACCAAAATTCGCTT
>DHOO01000122.1:8003-15351 GCA_002409975.1 Firmicutes bacterium UBA5388 | reverse complement strand
GGGATGAAATCCTAAAAAAATATTACGAGTTAAAAAATCGGGAAACGATGGTGGATTCGGAAGCAGATGAAGAACAGTTAATTTTCTCCACCCCTTGTTCCCCGGTAACGCTTTCCCAGGAGAAATCTGCTTCTTTAGAAGGTAAAGGGAGTAAATTGAAAAAAAGCCCCCTACTTCTAGTGGGAATTGTTTTTACTTTTTTAATCATCACCGGCGGGGTTTTGCTTTTTTATTTCAAGGGACGCTCATCTTCTCTTCCGGTCGAACCCGAACCTGTTGCTACTCATGAAGAAGTAGACGTAGTTCAAGAGCCGGTTCCTGCTTTTGAAGAACCAGTTGCGGAACCTGAACCAGTGAAACCGCTTTTAAGAGCAGAAGCCAGAGAAGTAGTCTGGATTGGGGTTTACCGGAAAGCTTCGGGTAAAATGATCTTTGAAGGGACATTACATCCCCGGGAAAAACAGGAATGGTTACTGACCGAGGATGTAGCGCTGAGGATTGGGAATGCGGGCGGATTAAAACTGACCTATAAAGGGAAAGACCTTGGTGAACTTGGTTACTCGGGTCAGGTAATTAATAAGGTAATATCTTTGGAGGAATAAAGGGTTTTTGAAGGCGCCTCCCCGGCGGAACTTGCTTCCTACGGGGTTGTTTTTCGTAAGGTTTTACGGTTATGTTATTAATCGAACTTGTCCCAATTGTAAAGAGGAAAATCCAGAAGCTAAAGCGAATTAGCCATTAGGTGAGAAAATTGGATCGTTTAAAACAGGAAAAGATTATTGAAGAAGTAAAACAGAATAATGAGATTGTGGCAGTGATCTCCGAGTATGTTAACCTTAAAGAAAAAGGAAGATCATTCATTGGCTTGTGCCCATTCCATGGGGAGAAGACTCCTTCCTTTACAGTCAGCCGGGAGAAACAGCTCTTCCACTGCTTTGGTTGTGGCGCTGGGGGGGATGTTATTAATTTTATCATGCGCATAGAGAACTTAAACTTTCCCCAAACTTTACGACTGCTGGCTGAAAGGGTTAATATCACGCTTCCGAACGAACAATTGTCGCCTACTCTCCTAAAAAAAAAGGAAGAGCGGGAGCAATTATATAAGTTAAATGCTTTAGCAACTAGTTTTTATCAGAAAATTCTGTTCCAGACCGAAACCGGAAAGCAAGCTTTGGCGTACCTGGAAGCCAGAGGGATTAGTCGTCAGGCGGCGGAAAAATTTCGCCTGGGATACTCGCCGCCCCACTGGACTCGTTTAGTTGAGGTTCTAAGAAAAAAAGGGCTCTCATTAAATGAGGCGGAGAAAGCAGGGCTGGTGCGCGGGGGCACAGAAGGGTTTTATGATCGTTTCCGTGACCGACTTATGTTTCCTATCAGTAATTCGCGGGGACAGATTATTGGGTTTGGCGGACGGATCTTAGGAGAAGAACAACCTAAATATTTAAACTCTCCTGAGACCGTGATCTTTCAAAAAGGACGTTGTTTATATGGACTTTTTCAAGCGCGGGAGGGAATTCGTAAGGCGCGGAAAGCGATTATCGTCGAAGGCTATTTGGATGTAATTCAAGCACATCAACATGGGGTCGAACAGGTTGTGGCTTCGCTTGGAACAGCGCTTACCAGTGATCAAGTAAGAACTTTGAAAAGATACACCAAAGAAGTGATAATTGCTTATGATGCTGATGCGGCCGGACAGTCAGCCACTATCCGTGGTTTGGATCTGTTGGATGAAGCAGGGGTAGAAGTTCGTGTGGCCATGCTTCCGGAAGGAGAGGATCCCGATTCCTTAGTAAGGAAAGAAGGAACAGAAAAATTTTTGCATCTGGTAGAACAAAGTGTGGATTTATTTACATTTAAGTTAAAATACATACTAGGTAAAGAGGATTTATCTACCCCCATCGGGAAAGCTCGAGCTGTGGATCTTGTTTTTGCCCTTTTAAGCCGGGTGAAGAACAAGATTGCCCGGGAGGCCTATATCAGACAAACGGCAGCGGCGGTAGGGATCTCTGAAGAAAGCTTTTATGATCAATGGAGAATATACGAGTATAATTTAAGGAAAAATAAAGAACGTTTGGATATAAAAAGGAGCTCGCGGCATACTAATGATAATACCCATGCTCAACAGCTGATCTCTACTCCAGAGAAGAAAAAGGTTTTATTGCTGGAAAGGGAACTTTTACGTGGCTGTTTGCAGGAGAAAGAGAATTTTGGGCGAATTAAAAAAACGTTAATGGGGATTGAGTGCTCCTCTCAATTGTCAGCCAGCCTACTTCAACAGCTGATCGAATGGGATGTTTCTGGAGAATGGCCACCACCGGCTAGCGTATTTTCTCCAGAAATTCGCACATTATATATAGAACTCCTCACGGAGAACGAAATGAATCCTCTTCCAGTTGATGTGGAAGGTTGCTGCCGTCGTCTTCGCCAGTATCACTTAACAAGGGAGATCCAGCGGCTCCAGAAAGAAGTGGCGGCAAGTTCAGAAGAGAAAGAAGGAAATACTTCTTCTATGCAGAACTTACACGAAAAGTTAGCTTTATTAAATGAGCTTCACAAAAAACTGCGAGAAGAATTTCCAACGTTTTCCGGTTCATTATAGATTTATTATTATTAATCATTTTCGGTTTTCTCTGGGAAGGATGATTGCAGAAGTGAGTAAAGAAAAAGAGGTTAAGAGAACCTATACGGACGAAGAACGGACTGATCCAAAAATAAGTAAAGATTCTCCAAAGAATACAGCTATTAAGAAGATTCTGGCATTAGGTAAAAAGAAGGGTCTAATTACTTATAAGGATATTATGGATACTTTTGAGCAGATCGATCTTTCCCCCGAGGAAATTGATGAGGTTTACGAACTCTTAACGACTAAAGGAATTGATATTGCTACTGACGGTGAAGATGAGGATGTAAAGGATCCTAAAGGTGATGATGCTGATACCGAAGTCGATCTCTCTTTGCCTGAAGGAATTTCTCTGGATGATCCGGTTCGGATGTATCTAAAAGAGATTGGCAGAGTTCCGCTGTTAACGCCTGAACACGAATTAGATTTAGCCCAAAGGGCTAAAAATGGGGATGAAAATGCGAAACGTAGCTTAGCTGAAGCTAACCTGCGCTTAGTGGTGAGTATTGCTAAAAGATATGTTGGTCGCGGTATGCTTTTTCTTGATCTTATCCAAGAAGGAAATCTGGGTTTGATTAAAGCGGTTGAGAAATTTGACTATCATCGAGGCTTTAAGTTTAGTACCTATGCTACTTGGTGGATCAGACAGGCGATTACAAGAGCGATCGCGGATCAGGCAAGAACAATCCGCATCCCTGTGCATATGGTAGAGACGATCAATAAGTTAATCCGGATTTCCCGGCAACTTTTACAAACCTTAGGGCGTGAACCAACCGCCGAGGAGATTGCAGAAGAGATGGGATTAGGAGTTGAGCGGGTGAGAGAGATCATTAAGATCGCTCAAGAACCTGTATCTTTAGAAACACCCATCGGAGAAGAGGAAGATAGTCACTTAGGGGATTTTATTGAGGATCAAGATGCCCTTGCGCCGGTGGAAGCAGCCTCTTTTCGGTTACTAAAGGAACAATTGGAGGAGGTTTTAGATACTCTTACCCCCAGAGAAGAAAGAGTCCTTCGTCTCCGTTTTGGACTGGAAGATGGGAGGGCTAGAACCTTAGAAGAAGTAGGTCAGGTATTTGGTGTAACCAGAGAGCGGATTCGACAGATTGAAGCTAAAGCTCTTCGCAAGCTCCGTCATCCGAGCCGTAGCAAGAAACTTAAAGATTTCCTGGAATAAAAAATACGGATTTTGACTTGACGAGGGCCTTAAAAGGAGGTATAATTAACTTTGCTAATAATGCTCCTCGATAGCTCAATGGTAGAGCACTCGGCTGTTAACCGAGTGGTTGTTGGTTCGAGCCCAACTCGGGGAGCCAATTTTATTGGGGCCCATAGCTCAGCGGTGGAGCAGTCGGCTCATAACCGATCGGTCCCTGGTTCAAATCCAGGTGGGCCCACCATCATATTTTTAAAAACAAAAGTGGAAGCTCCACTTTTTTCTGTTTTTAAGGAGATGGTTTGCGATTAAATGTAGGCAAGATGAAAAGATTAGTGTGGAAGCAGGAAAAGGCAGAGACAACCTAGAAAATAATAAAATGATGGTTATTAAGTACAGTCCTGGTCTTATATTATATAAAAAGGAGTTAGTCATTCACCACGAGCGACGAGTTGCGAGCTGTATTTTCTGAATCGAGGGTGATGAAAAGGTGCCGACTGTCAAGGAGATTGCTACCATATTAGAGAAGCTAGCTCCGTTGGAGCTAGCAGAGAAATGGGATAATGTCGGGTTACAGGTGGGCCGTTTTGACCGGGAGGTCTCCGGCCTGGTCTTAGCCTTAGATTTGACAACGGCAGTTCTTAAAGAGGCTCAGCAACTGGAAGCAAATCTGATTGTAACCCACCACCCTCTAATATTTAAACCTTTAAACTACCTCCGCTTTGACCGGCCAGGGGGAGAAGTTTGGGAGCAACTTTTAACTGGAAATTTTAGCATCTATACACTTCATACTAATTTTGACCGGTCAGCGGATGGTCTCAATCAATACCTAGCAGAGCAGTTAAAGTTGGAAAAAACGGCGCCGGTGGAAGAAGGAGTGGAAGAATACCTTAAACTGGTGGTTTTTGTTCCTGAAGAGGCGATAGATCAGGTTTTTACTGCTTTAACCAACGCAGGTGCAGGATGGGTTGGAAAGTATAGTCACTGTACTTTCCGCATGGCGGGTGTCGGGACTTTTCTTCCTCGGGAAGGAACCACTCCTTACCTTGGGGAACAAGGAGTCGTCGAATACGTTAATGAGATCAGGTTGGAGACCATTATTCCGGCCAGAAATAAAAAAAGAGTGATCGGCGCATTATTAGCTGCTCATCCCTATGAGGAGGTGGCTTATGACCTCTACCCAGTGGCACAAGCGACCGGGAGAGCAGGACTCGGTCGCGTGGGCGCGCTTCCGATGGAGATGTGTTTTGAGAAATTCTTAGCTGAGGTCAAAAACTTATTTAATGGCCAACCACTCCGCTGGGGTGGATACCAACGGGACCGGGTCAAAAAAGTAGCGGTGCTTGGTGGGAGCGGAGGGAAATTTATCCATCAGGCAAAACAAAAGGGAGCAGAACTTTTGATCACTTCTGATCTAGGGTATCATGATTTTCTCTTAGCGGAGCAGATCGGATTAACCCTAGTGGAGATAGGACATCACACGATGGAGGCTATTGGTCTCCAAAGAATAAAAGAATATTTAGAGCAAGACCCGTTGTTGACCAAAGAGTTTCAGCAACGAATATATATAAGTCAGAGTAAGATTAAACCCTACAATCTATTTTAGTCTGATTGGTTTACAATGGCAGCGGTTAGTTACCGAGAGTAAGAAACTGTATATTATTTTAAAGCAATTTCTTCAGACGGCAGCTAACTTAGGACTACTGAAGGAGGGTTTCTAAATGGGAAAAAAGTGTGAACTTTGTGGGAAGGAAATATCAGCTGAGCGACTTGAGGCTTTACCAGAGACCAAACGATGCGTCAAGTGCGCTAAAGAAAAAGGGTCTGATATTGTAGCGCGAAGGTCTGATATTGGGATGGATATTGATACCTACAAGGATCTTTTGGGCGCGATTCGAAGTTAATGAGTGAGACGATGTTTACTAATAAGGATGTTTTTTTATTATACCGGTTCCAGGAAGCCCATCGTCGGCTGTCCTTACTTCAAGGACAACTGTCTGATCCGGCTTTAAGGCATGAAATCAAAGACCTCTCAGACCAGCTGGCGTTGGTAATTAAGGAGACAAACCTACTCCAAAAAGAGATTGACCAGCTAAAAACCGAAAATCAAAAACTTGAAGATGAATGCAAGGAATATGATTTTCAACTGGGTCAAATTGAGAAGACGTTGTATAGTGGGAAAATATCTTCGCCGAAAGAACTGGAGCAATTACAAAAGAGGAACGCGGAATATAAAAATGCCAAGGGAAGCAGAGAGGAAAGGCTTATTAACCAGCTTTATCTTATTGAAGAACAGGAGAATCGACTGGGACAGCTTCAAGAAAAAGCTGAAGGTCTAAAAGAGAGAGTTGAGATAGTTAGAGAGCAGGAAACTAAGAGGAGAACTACCCTCCGCGCTCAGGCGGAAAAGGTAAAAACAGAGGCTGGTGAAATAGAAAAGGCCCTTCCTCAAGGTTTAATCAAGTTCTACCAACGTTCCGCCGAAGTATTGAAAGGGATTGTAGTGGCGCCGATTGTAGAGAGTACCTGTGGTTCTTGTCATGTGATTCTTTCCCAAGCGGTACTCGAAAAAGTAAAAAAGGGAGGCGGAACCGTTCCGCTCTGTGAAAGTTGTGGACGGGGTTTATTTTATCCCGAAACTTCTCGCTAAAACAATATTTGAGTATTATTTGTCTTAGGATGCACAGAAACAAGGAGGAGTAGACGTGAAGAGATATGCTAATGACATTCGGCGTTTTCTTAATAAAGAATTCATCCCAGTGACCAAAGGGATAATTGTTTTAAGCGTAGCGCTCTTTATTGTCCTTAATTTTTTACTACTACTAAGGATCAATCTGTTTGATCTTTTTCAACTTTATACCTATCGATTTTACTTGCGTCCCTGGACCTTACTGACCTATCCTTTGGTTAATCATACTCTTCTTTCTTTGATTTTTGGTTTACTTTGGCTATGGTATGTTGGCGGAAGCCTGGAGAGAAGCTGGGGAGGGCAGACTTATGGCTTTTTTCTGGGTTTAGCTACTCTGGTTACAGGTCTGGCCTTTGCTTTGACTTCAATCTTTTTTGGCAGGATAAGAGTCTCGGGCTTGTGGCTTCCACTTACAGGGATTACCTGGGCTTGGGCGCAACTCTATCCTGACCGGGAGTTACTATTTTGGGGCTTAATCCCGATTAAGGCCGAATGGTTGGCCTGGATCCAGGCGGCGATGATGTTTTATCAATATTTAACGATGGGTAACTTGTTCTATGCCTTATCTGCGGTCAGTAGTATCGCCGTTGTTTATCTGTTTGCCGGGCGGGGGCCATTTGCGCGTGGGATCAGGTATTGGGCGTGGACTCATAACTTTTCAATTAAAAGCTGGTGGCAGGAGCTACGGGATAAGAAGAGGAAAAAGCGGTTAAAGATTGTAAAGTAAGGTCGTAAGATGTTTTGATCAGAAATGCCCCCCGCGTAGCGAGGGGCGTTTTTGATGATCCTTTTACAGTAGCCGTGGACGAGGTAATGACTTTCGCACCCTTTAGACAAAAGTCAAGCTAGAATCATCATTTCATGTGCGCGGGCGGTAGCCAGC
>DHOO01000122.1:0-7849 GCA_002409975.1 Firmicutes bacterium UBA5388 | reverse complement strand
CCAGCGTGAGCGACTACCTAGAAAATACATCTCGCGACTTGTTACTCGTGTTGAATGACAGCCTTTCTTCTTATTATTTCATCTGCGTAAAAGTCGGGTAAAAAAAATTTACATTTATTTAAAAATAAAAAGAGGAGTTCACAGAAAAGTGGAGAAAAATTATAATTAATGTTACACGTATAACAATCAAGGTGATACAATTGAATCAAACCAGAGTAACCGCAGCTGATATTGCTAAAAAATTGAATATTTCCCGTATAACTGTAGATAGGGTATTGAACAACCGGGGGTTGGTTTCGGAGGAAACCAAGCGACGGGTTTTGGAGATGGTTAAAGAACTTGGTTACCAGCCTAATCGAGCCGCTAAACATTTAGCGAAAAAGACCAAATGCTGTATTGGAGTATCCTATATTTTTCCGGACTGGTTTAGAGTTCAGATTGAACAGGGAATTCAAAGAGCTTTTAGTGAACTGAAGGATTTTGGAGCGGAAATAATTTTATTGAATGCCCCTCATTCCGCCGAGGGACAAATGGAACAGATCAAAGAGGTTTTACCAAAGCTTGATGCCTTGGCGATTGACCCCTGGTTGCCGGCTCCGCTCAGCGGTTTTATCGATGAGCTGGTGGATGGTGGATTGCCGGTAGCAACCTTTAACATCGATGTTCCTACCAGTAAACGCCTGTTTTATGTCGGATGCAATTATATTCAATCTGGACGGTTATGTGGGGAACTAATAACTAAATTTTCTTCAAGTCCAGGAAAAGTGGGGATTATTACAACCAATGATAATTTGACCCATTTGGAACAACGGATTATGGGATTTCGGGAAGTTTTATCAGACGTCTCCGATTTAAAGATTATCGAACCACTTAAAATATCTGAAACTGATGAACGCGAAAGTATTGATCTAATTAAACGGTTCATTACTGAAAATCCGGAATTGGTTGCACTCTATCATGATTGTTCCAATCTATTCTTATCGGGAGTAGCTATCAAAGAAACAGCTAATGTTGGTAAGATTAAGTTAATTGGAATGGATATGAATGATATGCATTATCAACTGATTCAGGAGAATGTAGTTCAAGCGGTGGTATGTCAGGAACCTTATTTTCAAGGGTATTTACCGATTAAATTATTATTCAATTACGTTGCTGAAGGAGAATGGCCGGAAAAAACGGAAGTCTCAACTCGTTTGGAAGTCGTGATTCGTGAAAATATCCAGTATTATCATAATTATCAACCAATGATGTGATATTTTTTTCAGGTTTATTGATATACGTGTAACATTTGTTTTCAAGCGTTTTCTTTGATTATTCACGGGTCTTTTAATTGACGCATAATTAAAAAGGGAAAAGGAACCGATCCTTTATAGGAGGTGGTGTTCAAAGAAATTTTAGGTAGGAACTTCAAATAATTATAAAATTAAGGGAGGGTTATTATGAAAAGGGTTGTTTTACTCGTAATTGTAACATTCCTTATGGTATCAATGATTTTACCGCAAACCTCTATTTTTGGCGCTAATGAAGTCCAATTAAGATTTTTATCATTACAAGTAGGAGTCCATCCGGAAGCACCTTGGTTAGAAAAAACCGTCAATGATTTTAACGCATTGAATAAGGGAAAAATCAAAGTAATTATTGATGGCGTTGCCGGTGACCAAGCATGTTGGGAAAAGTTACGGACTGATGCTGCGGCGAATACCATGCCTGATTTGTTCACACTTAAAGCAGACCGCAGCGAATTTGATGTTTTAGCGCAATCCGACAGAGTTGTGGATCTTAATTCATACCTAAAAGCGGATGCTGAGTTCAAAAAGAAATTAAATGATCCTGGTTCTTTAGAGACCTATACTTATAAGGGCAAGTTATTAGGAGTTCCATATGCTAAAGCATATGTAGGAATTTATTACAATAAAACGTTATTTGCCAAAGCTGGCATCAATAGTTTTCCGGTAACATGGGACGAATTTTTTGCGGCGAGTGACAAACTCTCCAAGATGGGGGTAGCTCCACTTGCGTTGATGACTGGTGAAAACTCTTGGACCTCCGCATTAATGCTGGCGCATTTGATTGGTACCAGTGGTCCGGAAGGGCTTAAATGGCTCCAAACAAGCCCCAAAGACCAAAAGTTTAACACTCCTGTATTTATCAATGCAGTTAAAAAACTACAAATCATGTTAAATCAATACACGACACTGGATGCCATCGGTGCAGGTTATGGCGTGGCCGCTAATAACTTTCTCCAAGGGAAAGCGGCGATGATCGCCAATGGTCCCTGGATGATCGGTTCCTTCTCGGATCCCAAGAGCGCCCCGGAAGGCTTTGAAAAGAAAGTGGGTTATGCTTTGGCGCCCGGTAATGGTGTGATAGCCATGGAAAATGTTGCTTATGCCACGGGTAGTAAGACCAAAGAAAAAAGGGATGCTGCGGTTAAATTTTTAAAATATTTAACCACAGACGACGTATATGCGGCTTATTTAAGTGTCGGCGGCGCGGGTCCTTGCTTCCAAACCGATTTATCAAAAGTGAAATATCCGGCTATCAATCAAGCTTTTCTACCGTTGGCAGTCAAAGCGAAGAATCAATATACCATCGTTCCAAACGCAGTAAAACCTGCCGTAATTGATGCTCTTGCCCAATTGCTTCCGGGTTTGGCGGATAAATCTTTAGCAGCCGAACAGTTTGCTAAACAAATTCAAGAAATTTCGGACAAAAATTAGTATTTTCGATTATAAAGGCGTGCGCCGGCCAGCTGGTTGGCTGGCGCGCTCTTTTTAAGTGAGTGTAAATAGAGATAATTTATTGAAATTTTATCTCGCTAATATCTGATTAAAGTCTGAGTGAACTCATTCTTGCTCTCTCTTTTCCGAAAGCTTTCACAAAAGAAAGGGGAAGCTAGATGGGTAGTTCGATACATTTTAATTATTATGATTGAATGTAAAAATGTCTATGTAGTAAAAGAATTTATTTACCAAAAGAATGAAAAGAATTAAAGGTTTTATGGAAAGGAATTTGCGATGAAAACAAATCAAGAACAAAGACGGTTTATTGTGTTAGCGTTAATTCCGGCAGTGGTTTTATTTGGTACCTTTTATATATTGCCGATGCTCGGTTTGATTGCCACTACCTTTTTTGAGTGGAACACGATCAAAATGGGTGGCTTTATTGGGTTTGATAATTACCTAAAAATGTTTCAAGATAATGTATTTTATATTGCCCTACAAAACAACTTAAGTTGGTCCTTGGTGGCGATGTTTATACATATTCCATTGGCTTTAATGGTAGCTTTGTTATTAAGCAAAAAATTCCGGGGTTGGAAAGTGTTACGAACCATTTACTTTCTACCGCATGTGATTTCAGTGACCGCTTTTGCCGTGATTTGGATGAACGTTTTTAACCCCAGTTTTGGCTTGATCAATTCGGTTTTAAAAATGATTGGTTTGGGTGCAATGTGTCGTAATTGGCTATATGACCAGGCTACAGCTTGGCCTGCGATCTTATTGACCTGGGTTTTTCATGTGGGATTATATGCAGTGATTATTTTGGGTGAAATCCTCTCTATTCCAGAGGAATTGTTTGAGTCAGCTGAAATTGACGGCGCCTCCGGGATTAAACAGAGTTTCCATATAACGATTCCTTTATTGCGGAATATTACCGGAACATGTGTAATACTTACGGTCACAGGGGGCTTGCGTTATTTTGAAGGGCTTTACATCATGACCAATGGTGCACCCAACTATCGGACAGAGACCCTTGCCTTATACCTTTATCAAAAAATTCAATTAATCCAGTACTCCTATGCCAATACCCTAGGAGTAGCTTTATTAGCGTTTGGTTTGTTATTTGTGATTACCGGAATGAAACTTTTCAAGCTTGGAAAATCAGATTGGTAAAGCTAATTATACCTTATAATGCTGAAATCTTGTAAGGAGGTCTTCAGAATGAATTCGGAGATATTTAAAAATAAAGTTATCAAATTAGAACAAAGACCGAAACGATCATTTTCGAAATTTATTATTGGACTACTGCGGTGGTCTATCTTATTATTTTTTGCTGTGATGACCGCCTTTCCATTAATTTGGACTCTTTTCTCATCCGTAAAGTCCAGCCAAGAGATTTTAACGTCGGCTTTATCATTGCCGAAGAAATTGCATTGGGAAAATTATGTTTATGCTTTGAAGGTAACCGGAATTGTACAGTCCTATTTAAATAGTATCATTGTAACCACGATTTCCATTCTTTTAAATGCGTATGTTTCTCTATTAGCCGCTTATGTTATCGCCCGTTTTCGTTTTCGTGGTTCGGCTTTTCTAATGACGTTATTCTCCATCGGTATTTTAATACCAATTAACTCCGCCTTACTCCCGATTAAGATCATTATGGACAATCTGCGCCTTAGCAATTCCTTGATTGGATTAGCCATTTTATATACGGCGATTGGGATCCCGATTTCAGTATTGATATTGCGTAGTTTCATATTAGGAATCCCGGTTCAAGTGGATGAGGCGGCGCGGATCGATGGGGCTAGCTTATGGCGGACCGTTTGGAAAATTATCATACCCATGGCCCGTCCGGGAATTGTTACGATAATGATTTTACAGGCTATTTATTGTTGGAATGAATTTTTGTATGCCATCATTTTGATTGCTTTACCGGTGAAACGGACTCTTCAGATCGCGATTCGTTTCTTTTTAGGACAATTTTTCTTTGACTATGGAGCCCTGTTTGCGGCGATGACTTTAGCAATTATCCCGACGGTGGTATTGTTTATAATTTTCCAAAACAGTGTTGTTTCTTCATTATCCATGGGTGCGGTAAAACAATAGACAGCTTGTTAAGTAATATACAATGAGGTGGAAACGATGGTTCGCGGGGCAATTTTTGATTTAGATGGTGTTATAACAGATACGGCTAAATATCATTATTTGGCTTGGAAACGACTTGCCGCTCAATTAGGCTTAGATTTTTCAATTGAACAGAATAAAACGTTGAAAGAGGTTAGCCAGCTACGTTCCTTAGAATTACTTTTGGAAGCAGGTAGTAAAATTGTTAAAGATTCAGAGAATGAGCAATTGGCAGAGCTAAAAAACACTTGGTATGTAGAATATGTTTCCAAAATGGATCCGAGTGAGTTACTCCCGGGGATGTTGGAATTATTGATCGACCTGAAAAATCGCGGAATTAAACTTGCGTTATGTTCGGTCAGTAAAAAGGCCCGGCAGATTTTAGAATGTTTGGAAATTATTGATTATTTCGACGTGATTGTTGATGGCACTATGGTGACCCAAGCAAAACCCGGACCGGAAAAATTCTTATTAGCTGCGGATAAACTCGGTCTTTTGCCATGGGATTGTATCGTTTTTGAAGATGCCGCGGCAGGTATTGAGGCGGCCCAAAGAGCGGGGATGAAAGTGATTGGAGTCGCAAACTCTAATATCATGAATATAGTATCAAGTTTCATAAAAGGACTGCATGAATGCCAACCGGATCAGTTCTTTATCGATCAACGTTGGTGTCTCTCTGAAAACAATTTCGAAGTGGATCTTAATAAGTATTATGAAGGCGCATTCACTCTAGGGAGCGGTTACCTGTCGGTAAGAGGTTCTTTAGAGGAAGGCTTAAGCGATGATCCCCAGGATGAAGAATATCTTAGAGTTCCAGCGAATGTTACCCTAGAAAAAACCCGCCCTTGTAAATCCAAATGGGGAACCTTTGTGCCGGGAATTGTCGGCTATCATTTCGTTTTAAATGATGAAATGATCAATCTGCCCTGGTTTTTAGAGTTTCAAATCTTTTGTGATGGGGAAAAGTTGGACCTCGAAAAAAGTAAAGTTACCCATTACCATCGTTATTTATATATGAAAGATGCTACCTTGACGCGTTCTTTATTATGGAAAACACAATCAGGAATGGAAGTAGCGATTGAATTTTTCCGTTACATCAACCTGTATATTCCTGCTTTATCAGTACAACGGGTCCGTATTTACTCTATGAAAGGGAATGGGAATATCGAAATTATTTCCGGGATTAATGCTAAGGTCCGCACTAATGGTTACAACCATTTTAAGACAGTAGATGTTGGTGTGACGGACAATGGTAATATTTATTCCGATGTGATGACGGATAAGGGGAATCGGATTTTTGAAACGTCAAAATTGTTGTCTTTTCCCGCTATTCCATTAAAAACAATCGCGGTCGACGGACATATTTATTATCAAGGAAATTGCCGTTTAGAAGCCAATCAAATGATGGAGTTTATTAAATTAACCAGTATAACTACCAATCGGGATTTAGAAAAAGGAAACTACCGGGAACGGGCTTTAAAAATACTTACTTTGGGAATCGATAGTGATTTTAATCAATTATATCAAGAACATACCCGCATTTGGCATCAAAAATGGGAACAAAGCGATGTGGTCATTGAAGGGGATGATGATGCACAGCTAGCGCTTCGTTTTTCAATCTTCCATATGATTCGAAGCAATGCCGAGCATGACCCCCGGGTGGCAATCTGCGCCAAGGGGCATGCTGGCGAAGCCTATTATGGCAGATATTTTTGGGATAATGATATTTTTATATTGCCATTTTTTTTATATACCAATTGGGAAGCAGCAAAAAATTTAATCCTTTTCCGATACAATACCCTAAGTGGCGCCAAGGAAAATGCCCGGCGGTATGGATATAAAGGGGCGCGTTATGCCTGGGAGTCATCGATTGACGGCAAGGAAGAGTCCGCGGGCTGGCAGTATGCCGATCATGAAATCCATATTACCGCTGATGTGATTTATGCCCTTTGGCATTACTATTGTCAAACCGATGATTGGGAATTTATGAAACAATATGGGATCGAGATGTTGGTGGAGACAGCCAGATATTGGGTGGAACGAGTCGATGTGAACCCGGTTAATCAAAGTATCAATTTGCTGGGAGTCATGGGTCCGGACGAGTATTTGCCGTTTACTAAAAACAATGCTTATACCAATTGGATGGTCAAGTTCAGTCTGGCCAAGACACTGCAAATGCTGGAACATTTCGAGTCAAAAAATCCAAAGGAATTCTGCCGAAAAATGGCTGTACTGAACTTAAAACCTTTTGAAATCGAACAATTCCGTCAGGTGATGGTAGGGTTAACGATTCCCATCGATCATAGCCGCAATCTGGTCATGCAATCAGAGGACTTTGGGAACTATGCGGATATCGATTTTGATCAGATTTGGATGGACCGCAGTCGGCCTTTTGGCCATTTCATCTCCCAGGAAAAGAACTATCGGTCGAAAGCGCTAAAACAAGCAGATGTATTGATGTTAATGTATTTATTGCCGGGGGATTTTACGAATGAACAAATGAAACGAGCTTATGAATATTATGAGCCTTTGACAACCCATGATTCATCTCTATCCGCCACAATATACGCCATTGTTGCGACTTGGTTGGGAAAGAGAACAGAAGCGGAAACCTATTTTCAAAAGGCGCTCAAAATCGATCTCGACTTAGGTAAAAAAGGATGTGAGGAAGGCATTCATATCGCCAACGCCGGGGGTCTATGGCAATCCGTAATTCATGGTTTTGCCGGAATCCCGAATGTAATCCAAAGTGATATTTTAACTATTAATCCCCGTTTGCCGAAAAATTGGCAAAGAATTCGGTTCCATTTAAAATGGAAAGGCAAAGTTGTCGGAATCGAAATCAGCAAGGAACATATCGTTATCATCAATCAAAGTCAAGAACCGATCAAGGTTATTGTGAAAGACCGATTAATCTTAGTTAAAGCATCCGAAACCAAAACTGTAGGTTATACCATGAATATATAGTTAACTAGTGATTTCGAAAGGATTTCGGAGAACCTATA
>DHOO01000005.1 GCA_002409975.1 Firmicutes bacterium UBA5388 | reverse complement strand
AAACCGCCATGAAAATTGTCTAATGGGAGACTTGCAGCCACAAAGCAAGTGGCAAAGGGACGGTTCAGTTTACGCCTCTGTTTTGAGTTGATACTCCTAAGAATAGAGGTGTTTTTTATCTTACTACTCACTAAGATTATTCCATCTTTCGTAAACTTCATATAATTCAGCAAGAGCGGCGGGTCGATCTTTTCCGCTCAGAAATCCTTGAAGACGAGCCAAATTTACATCAATCTCTATAGCCTCATCCCTTTCAATACTAAACTGTAACCTGGGAAGAACTTTTTTCCAGGCAGTCTTTAGTTTTTTCAGATTTATACTGGCTTCTTCCCAGCTGCCACCTTTTATATTCTCTATCATCCGTTCAAGATAGAGAGCAAAATCTTCCTCTTTGACCCAGGGTTTTTTTAAAAATGACCCGCTGAGCATAATAGCGATCGAGAGCATTAAAATCGTGCTAGGCACAAGATAAAAGAGAAATCTTCGCAAAAACGCTCCTCCTTAATTCGGTCCTGAGTAATCACTGACATCAAGTGGTTGTTTTACGGTATCTTTATAGGTATCGACAAATAAGTTGCCTTGTGTATTAAGTAAAGCTAAAAACACTTCAGCGGGGTTAGTAACCCCCTGTTTTTTTAACTCTTCTTCAAGCCAGTGACGGTCTAGGTTGACTTGTTTCAGGTTTTGTTCGATAATCTTACCATCATAAATTAACTCTGTGCTCATTCCTTTGTAGACAGTAGGGATCTTAAGATCCTGGGGTGTAACTGGTAAATACTGAGATTTCTTAAGGACGGATAATTGGCCGTTGGTTTCCAAAACCGCAAATTCAACTTCTGATAAATCAAAGACCTCTTTTTTCCGCAGTTGTTCTAGTAGATCCGAAGTTCTATATCTTGCCTTTTTCATGGTCTCATTCATCAGGTGACCATTCATAATGACGATTACGGGTTCCCCATCAATATGCTTGGCCAACGGTCGGGATTTTATAGTGATAATCTGCAGTAAAAAAACGACCACCGACCAAGTAATTAAACCAACCCAATGGAGCCATGCTCTACTGGTTAAGTCGGTAGTTAGAGACGCCGCCACTGAACCAATGGTGATCCCTAACACATAATCGAAGAAAGTTAGCTGACTGATCTGTTGCTTACCAAGAACCCGAGCGAAGATGAGAAGACTAAAAAATCCGATTAATCCCCTAACAATGACGATCAGTGTTTCATTCAGAACTATCACTCCATTGTTTTAAGAAGAATACTCTAAAAAAGCAATACAAATCTATTATGTGTTAGCATTATTTTTATATTCTTGATAGTGGAGAAAATAATGGAGTCGCCTAAATTTAACTTGCTATATAATTTGAAAAGAAAAATCGTTTGTACATTAGCTAAAGAATACAGGTAGGGATAAAGATGAGTGATCTTGAGAGGGATAAAAATTTGTGTGTATGAAGAAAATGATGGGGAAGGCAATATGTTAGGGGAGAAGTGATCATGAGAGATAGGTTAACAGCGGGGGCAATTGCGGGGTTTGCGGGAGGAGTTGCCCAAGATATTTTTGGGATTATTGCTAAAGCTTTAAAGCTAACCGATCGGGGATTTGTAGATTTTGCGGAAAGGTTCATGTTGTATAAAAATTATCCGGGCGTGTTAGCTTTTTTGATTGGATTTATTGCCCAAGCTTTGATTGGAGCGGTAATAGGGGTAATCTTCGCCTATTTAATCAAATTTACTTCAAGTAGGTTCTATTATTTTAAAGGGGTAGGGCTAGGCATATTTTTCTGGTTGATGTTAGGACTTGCTGGAACGGCTTATAGGTTACCGCTTTTTAAAGAAGTTCCGCCTGCTGCTTCTTTAATGACTCTCATTGGCGCAATCCTATTTGGGGTGGTTACTGCTTATCTTTTTAAGCTATTAACTGTGAAATTGAGAGTGGATCTATAAACGAAGAAGGAATGAAGTCTTTCTTCTAAGAACAAACGGGGAATTCCCCGTTTGTTCTTGTTCACACTGGACAAGCGCTCTAACTTACATTTCGCACCCCTTATATTTAGCAAAGCTTTTATTTAATATTCAGTTTATATAAACCGATTTTAGCTTGACCTTTATCAAAAGACGCTCATAGAGATAAGATAATGATGAAAGGCGCTGATCCGCTTTAGTTCTTACTTGCTGATAAAATCAAGGGACTTAAACAGAATGTAACAACAGAGGCTTTATTTCCTTTTGTGTCAAGTATATAATTAAAGAGCATCATGATCATACGGGAGTGATTTCATGCCTGCTAACCGTCGGGAAAGGATTGCGAAAGGTCTCTGCCCAAACTGTGGCAATGTTAATGATAGAATTCCAAAGTACCTTTGCTCGGTCTGTTTAGTTAAAGAGAATCAAAGAAAACTAATTTGGGCTAATGAAAGAATAAAAGCTGGGTTATGCCCGTATTGCTCGCGGTCGATCGATATTAAGGGCCCTTATTGTTCGGTTTGTAAAGAGAAACGGATTAAGCGAAACCGATTAAGACGGGCGCGGGACAAACGAGAAGCGACAAATAAATAGTTGATTATGGAGGTAAGGATGGACCGTCCGGAATTACTAATCCCTGCTGGAAACCTGGAAAAATTACGAACTGCCGTTCTTTACGGGGCGGATGCTGTCTATACCGGGGTGGAGGGGCTAAGCCTCAGGGCGAAGCAAGCGGAGTTCACTATGGCTGATTTAGCAGAAGGGGTTCGGGAAGCGCATCATCAAAAGGTAAAGGTATATGCGGCTTTAAATATCTTTGCCCAAAATAGCGATTTACAACTAGTCACCGCAAGAATAGGGGATTTGGCAGAGATCGGAGTCGATGCGGTGATCGTAAGTGATCCGGGAATTTTGAGAATCGTACGCAAAACTAAACCCCATCTTCCGGTGCATCTTAGTACGCAGGCCAATACTACTAATTCAGAGGCGGTTCGTTTCTGGAAGGAACAAGGGGTTAGCCGGATTGTATTGGCCCGGGAGTTGAATTTGGAGGAGATCGCCCGGATTGGCGCCGAGGTTCCCCAGATTGAACTGGAACTTTTTATTCACGGTGCGATGTGTATGACTTATTCCGGACGCTGTTTTCTGTCGGCTTATTTAACAGGGCGTAGTTCCAACCGCGGGGAATGTACCCATCCCTGCCGTTGGGAGTATGCTTTAACCGAACGCTCCCGCCCGGAGGAACCGTTAATCCTGGAGGAGGATGGACGATATAGTTACATTCTTAGTTCCAAGGATTTACGGATGATTCAGTATCTGCCGCAGATTTTGACGGCAGGGGTCTCCAGTTTAAAAATTGAAGGGCGGATGAAGACCGTCTATTATGTGGCGGTTGTCACTAGAACCTATCGGTGGGCGCTGGATGCGGCTTTCAAAAACCCTGATGGTTACCGGTGTCGACCGGAATGGCTTGCCGAGTTGGATAAGGTGTCCAACCGAGGGTATACCACTGGCTTTTATCTAAAAAATAAAGGGAATGACAGTATTAATTCAGAACAGAGTTACCGACAGACCCATGGTTTAGCTGGGACGGTGCTTCAATATCTCCCGACGGAGCGGAAAATCTTGGTGGAGTTAAGAAATCGTTTAGTTGCGGGGGATGAAACCGAATTATTACTCCCGGAGACAACCATCCCCTTAGAGTCAGGAAAAATGGCTGATGAACAAGGTAATTTACTAGCGGAAGGGCATAATGGTTACCGGGTCCGTTTCCCTGTCGAACAAGAGGTTCCTGTTGGAGCGGTGCTACGGCGGCGAATTACTAACGTTAGCCCTGATAAAAGGTGAAGATACACCAGCATTGTATCTTATTAACGGAAGAAATCTAAAAGATGGGTAGAGAGATAAAGTGTATTTGTAGGAGGTTTCAAGCGAAACCTCCTTTTATTTATGTAACCGACTTGTTGCACCTTCTCAATTTAACCGGGCTTTTATCTAGCATCCGGTTTTTGGAAAATTAATCTAGCTTGCCCTTTGATAACGGAAGGTTTTAAGCAAATCTTGATATATGTTTGATAGCTAAAATAATTGACATATGCTCATAACAATAGTAAAATTAATAATGGGCATAAGCTAATAAAGTACATTGTTAAGAGAGGTTGATTTTATGAAGATTTGTATTTCATCAACAGGGAATTCAGTAGATAATACAATGGATCCGAGGTTTGGACGAGCAGCTTATTTTGTTATTACAAATACCGATTCAATGGAGTCGGAAATTATTCCAAACTCAGCTGCAAATTCTGGTGGAGGAGCTGGAATTACTTCAGGACAGCTGATGGTTGATAAGGGTGTGGGAGCAGTAATTACGGGCAATGTGGGACCAAACGCGATGAATGTTTTAAAGGCGGCAAAGATTGAAATCTACCGTGGAGAATCTACATCGGTACAAGAAAACATCGAAAAATTTAAAAAAGGGCTTCTTGAGAAGATAAACACAACGGTTCCTTCCCATTCTGGCCTTGAAAGGGAAAAGAAATAAAATTAATGCGCCAGTAGACAGTATTAATATTTAGATGGAGGTTTTAAAGATGCGGATCGCAATTTCTACAGATGGGAAAAATGTTTCTCCCCATTTTGGTAGGTGCCCTTCCTTTACCTTGATTGACCTTGAAGAAGGTAAGGTGGTTAATAAAGTGGAGGTGGAAAATCCAGGTCACGCACCGGGTTATATTCCCCAGTTTTTACATGAAAAGAGTGTGCAGCAAATAGTATGCGGCGGAATGGGAATGCGGGCACAAGGTTTATTTGCAGAATTTGGGGTAGAAACGATTTTAGGAGTTGAGGGAAGCATTAATAGCGTAATAGAAAAACTGGAGCAGGGTGTTCTTGATAGTAAAGAAAGTTTATGCTCACCCGGCGCGGGAAAAGGATATGGCGTGGAAAAAAACGAATGTGACCATGTCCATAACTAATTATCCTGTTCTCTTAGGATTAAGAAAGCGCAATCATTCTTAAGTTTGACTAAAAAAACTAATTATGCAATTTTATTAGATTAAACCAAGAAGTAAACTAATCCAGTTGATTTGAGCGGCGGGTGTAAAGCCTGCCTTCTTTATTTTAAGGGTAAAATGTCATAAATAGATCACATGAAGGTTGAAGATAGTTGCTTAAATTTAGGGATTGCCTAATTGATTGCTTGACTAGTCTCCTTTAACATGACATTATTACAGTCCTAAGTTTCAAGAAAACTATTGACAAGTATAAAAAATAGCAATAAAATTATGGGCAAAGGCCAATAATAGAGTGATAAAATCACAGCAAACATAATAGGCAAACGCTAATAAATAAAGATAATAAGATGATTTAGTATGATTGAGGAGGCTTAAAATGAAAATAGCTGTTTTAAGTGGAAAAGGAGGAACAGGGAAAACAACTGTTGCTGCCAGCCTGGCGGCCTCATTGCCATCCTGTCAGTATATTGATTGTGATGTGGAGGAACCCAATGGAGCGATTTTTTTAAAACCTGAAATACAAGAAAGTTCTCCGGTTAAAGTTCTGGTACCTGAAGCGGAGATGACAAAGTGTAATGCTTGTGGTAATTGCGCACAGGCCTGTCAGTTTAATGCGATTGCAGTTGTTAAAGATGAGGTTTTAGTCTTTCCTGAAATTTGCCATCACTGCGGAGCGTGTGTTATTGCTTGCCCGAATGGGGCAATTCGGGAAGTAGAACGGGTTATTGGGGTTTTAGAAGCAAACGAGGATGATACATTCTTACAGGGGAAGCTTAATATCGGGGAGCCGATCAGCATACCGATTTTGAAAGAATTAAAAAAACGTATAAAACAAGATCTACCTGTAATTATAGATTGTTCGCCCGGTGCTTCTTGTACAGTAGTAGAATCAATTGAAGGTAGCGATTTTTGTCTGCTGGTAACTGAGGCTACACCTTTTGGACTCCATGATCTTAAAATTGCGGTACAGCTTGTTAGAAAAATGGGCATACCCTTTGGCATAGTTTTAAATAAGGCCTCAGATAATAGCAAATTGATTCATCATTTTTGTCAGAGTGAGGGGATCGAGCTTTTGATGGAAATACCTTTTTCGCAGGAAATTGCGGAAGGTTATTCAAAAGGGATTCTTCCTGTTCAGAATAATAGTATGTGGAAAGAAAAATTTATAGAGTTATATGAAAAAATTAAAAGGGGTGCCAGTAAATGAAGCAGATTGTCTTTATCAGCGGGAAGGGTGGAACAGGAAAAAGTACCCTGGTTTCATCTCTCAGCATCCTTGTTCAGAATAAAATGCTCGCTGATTGCGATGTTGAAGCGCCAAATTTACACATCTTAATAGAAGGGAAAACTTTAAAAAAGGATGATTATTATGGCGCAAAAGAAGCAGTAATTGATCCATCATTATGTGTAAAGTGTGGCTTATGCCGAGAGACATGCAGATTTGGGGCGATTAATGAAGAGTTTAAATTAATCCCAATGAAGTGCGAAGGCTGTGGCGCTTGTACACTGGTCTGCCCTAAAAAAGCGATCCGGCTGGAAGAAGTCAAGACTGGAGAAACATCGATCTGCAGTACGCCAAGGGGAACTTTTTCCCATGCGCTCCTTGATATTGGGGCTGAAGGCTCGGGGAGACTGGTCACCGAGGTAAGAGAATATGTAAATAAATACAAAAAAGATGAGGAATGGTTAATTGTAGATGGTTCTCCGGGGATTGGATGTACAGTTATTGCTTCGATTACAGGAACAGATGTTGTGGTTGTAGTTTCTGAACCGACCAAATCCGGTCAAAGTGACTTGGAAAGGGTTTTAGGGGTAGCAAGACATTTTGGTATCCCGGCCTTTGTTTGTATCAATAAATACGACTTAAATCCTGAATTAACTTTAGAAATTGAAGCTTTTTGTGAAAGGAATGGCTATCCTGTAATTGGTAAGATACCGTTTGATCCATCGATTGTCAAGGCTTTACAGGAATTCAAAACTCCGATTGAGGCTGACAATGAGAGAATAACTAAGGAGATTAAAAATTTGTGGGAGAGATTGGTTGAGGAGATAAAAAAACTTGAAACGGTATAAGGTGGAGACAATTAATGATGAAAGGAGGGATATATAATGCCACGCTGTGATGGTACAGGTCCAATGGGACAGGGACCAATGACTGGAAGGGGAAATGGTTATTGTGTTCTTCCGCTCACCGATAATGATACACCTAAATCCAATTTTACTCCTATTCATCCAATTAACTACGGACCTATTCCGCAGGTATATCCGTATGGCGGCTTCCGAAGAAGAAGGTTTAATTCATTAAGAGGATTTGGAAGAGGATGCGGACGAGGATTTGCCCGCGGAAGATGGTGGTAAGCAGGTGAGGAAATTATCTTAAGGTTTTATTTAACTAATTACGCAGTTACTTAAGGTAAGGATTGTTCCCTGAGATCATAAGAAGGGAGCATGGAGAGAAAACAGAGTTACTTTAATCCTGTTTTCTCTCCAGCTATTTTTACCTGTTACTGATGTTTTTTCTTGGACTAATTACTTTGAGGTATTTATTTGGCGAAAGAGTGGTAGAGGGAAGACTAAATAATATACGATTAAGAAGTGGAGGATAAAATAGATGTTAGTATTCGGACCTGTTCCCTCAAGACGTTTAGGCCAGAGCCTGGGGATAAATAATATACCGCCTAAGAGATGTTCTTATTCTTGTGTTTACTGTCAGTTGGGAAGAACAAACCGGATGCAGATGGAGAGGGCAGAATTCTACAAGCCGGAAGATATTCTTTGTGAGACAGGAATAAAAATGAAGGAATTGAATGCCAAGGGAGGGCATGTTGATTATTTTACCTTTGTTTGCGATGGAGAACCGACCCTTGATCGTAATCTGGGAGTAGAAATTGATTTATTGAAGCAGTTTGGTGTTAAAATTGCGGTAATAACCAATGCTTCATTGCTATGGATGGATGAGGTTAAAAAAGATTTATTAAAAGCAGATTGGGTATCACTTAAGATTGATGCGGTAGACCACGATACTTGGCGGCGGATCGATAGACCCCATGGCTATCTGGATCTTGATAAAATAATAACAGGAACCCTAGATTTTGCTAAGAGTTTTAATGGGACTTTAGTAACAGAAACAATGTTGATAGATGGGTATAATGATAAAAAAGAATGTATTATTGAACTAGGAAAGCAGCTGAAAAGGTTAAAACCTTCTAAAGCCTATTTGTTAGTTCCGACACGTCCACCGGCGGAAAGTGGTGTTAAGAGACCGTCTACAGCAAAAGTGAGGGAGGCTTTTTTGCTCATACAAAAATTGGCTCAGATCAATGTTGAATGTATTACAGGGGATGAAGGGGAGAATTTTTTCTTCACTGATGATGTCATAAATGATCTTTTAAGTATTATATCTGTGCATCCGATTAGGGAAGATGTTATTAATCAACTCTTAAAAGACAAAAATCTTGATCGACTTATTATTAATAAGCTTATAGAGCAGAATGTGATTGAAGAATTCTTATATGAAAACAACAAGTTTTATCGCAGAAGAATATGTAAAAAAAGGGTATAACAACTAAATTAATATAGATAAGCAAAAGAAGATACTTTTATAATGAGCAAAGCTTATATTATAAGAATAAAGGATGCGTCATACTTGAAGATGGCCGTCATTCAAGGGAAATAACAAGAAATAGAGTCAAAGAATCGGATTTATGGAAGGCAGTTGTTGATAGAAGAAATACTGATCGAATCAAGGCATTGTGTTTACATGTATCCCATGATTGTAATTTGAGCTGTGAATATTGTTTTGCTTCAAAAGGAGACTATATAAAAGTGGCCGTCGATAATTAGCCGCAGTAAGGGGCGATCTTACGTCGCCCCACTACCTAATTAACCGTCCCCGCGGTTGAAAGTTGTGAATAGTGCCCAAGTGAAAGGTATTTGAAAATACTTATAGAATAATATTGTTAAAACAACGCGTAAAAACAAAATCGGTTTACTTAGATTACGCCCTTGTCCCAAGTTGTATATGGAATATGAGGACCCAGTTAATTATTCTGCGAAAGAAGGTGTGGTCAATGAAAAGCATTAAACAAACAGCCGCCCTAGCGATAGCCTCCCTTATGTTAGTGGTAACACTCGTTCTAAGCTTAGTTACTTTCTCGAAGGCACAGACGGCCTTAACTGGCACGTTACACGAGCTACTTATCTCAAAGGCGGAAGATACAGCGGATCTGGTCGCAACTCAGCTAGATTCTTGGCGCAGGATAGCCGATGGCATTGCACGTAACTTTGATGGCGAAGCAAGCAGGACCAGCCAACAGACTTACCTACAGCGAGAAACTAGAGAAAACGACTTGCTTTACATCGGCATGTTGCGGAACGACGGTGCCCTGATTTTGCCTAACGGACAGACAATCGATGCTTCCAAACACCCATATTATGACGGGCTGATAGCCGGGCAGACAATAATCACCACTCCTTTTAAGCTTGCCACTGACGACAATATGGTCGTAACAGTTGCTGTACCTATTACAGCCAGCAACTACATCGGTTTAGTAGGCTTTTTACCCGGTCAAGCTCTCTGTGCGGCAATTGCCGATGTCGGTTTCGGTAAAACCGGTTATGCCTACATACTTGATGGCGAGGCAACAACTATCGCCCATCCTAACTATGATCTGGTTTTACAGCGAGATAATGACTTGGAAAATGTGAAAACTGATGTCAGTCTGCAAGAGCTAGTTACTATTCAAAAAGAGATGATTCAAGCTAAGACTGGCGCAGGGCGCTATGACTACAATGGTAAGAACCGTATGCTTGGCTATGCCCCCATCGCCGGTACCAACTGGTCGCTTGCCTTTGCCGCGGAAACCAGCGAAGTACTTAACCGAGTTGCTTCCATGCGGCAATTCGTTATGGTTTTCCTCTTTGTCGTGCTGGCTGTTGCAATTATTAGCGCCACGCTTTTAGGCGGCGCACTTGCTAAGCCAATTATCCAAGTAACTAAGGTAGCGCAAAGCCTAGCCGCTTACGACCTGACCGTATCTATCCCCTCGAACCTTTTAAAGCGTAAAGACGAAGTAGGCCAGCTGGCACAAGCAGTTGGCACCACTGTGGCAATGTTGCAGCAATCTCTCGGCTCAATTAGTAACTCTTCCCAACGGTTGGCGGCTGCCAGCGCCCAGCTAAGCGCCAATGCACAAACAGTAGCGGCAAGCGTGCAGGAATCGATAGCCTCTACCGAGGAAATAGCTGCCGGCATGCAGTCAATCTCGGCTGCAACCAAAGAGGTTAACGCCTCCAGCCAAGAGATGGCGGCTTCGGTTAACCAGTTTGCCGAAAGAGCCGACGACGGTCTCTCCCGCACGCAAGAGATCAAAGGGCGGGCGTCCAACCTCTCAAGCGACGCTATCACATCGCAACAAGCGGCAAAACAAATGTATGCCGAAATCCGCGAGCAAATGTCTCAGGCCATTGCCGACATGCACGTAGTTAATAACATTAACGAGCTGGCGCAAACCATCTCGTCCATTGCAGCGCAAACCAACCTGCTCTCACTTAACGCCGCCATAGAGGCCGCCCGTGCCGGCGGGGAGGCAGGGCGAGGTTTCGCTGTCGTGGCCGAAGAAGTGCGTAAACTGGCAGCCCATTCCGGCGAAGCCGTAGCTAACATTGGTGAACTGATCGCAGAGGTGCAGCAAGCCTCAGAACGCCTGGTGGCATCGTCCAACCGCCTGCTCGATTTCATTAACGATACAGTTAACCCCGACTACGAGTTGATTGTAAAAACAGGCGAGCAATATCTCGACGACGCTGCCGTACTATCCGAAATCACCGGTGGCGCCAGTGCTATGAGTCGTGAAGTGCTGAGCATGGTGCAAGAAGTGAACCGAGCCATTGAGTCGATAGCTGCCACCGTTACCCAAAGTGCCGCCGGTGCCGGTCAAATTTCCAGTGGTAGCCAGCAAACAGGTGAAGCCGTTGGCGAAGTGGCTGAACTGGCAAACGGTTTAGCCGCTGTCTCTCAGGAGCTGTTGGCATTAGTGGAGAAGTTCAAGCTTTAACAGAGAGATCGAGAGGTCGTTAAATAGAAGCCTAGCTAATGCATAATAGAGCAGTTCAAACTCCCCAAGGTCGCAGGAGATATTCCCTAGTAATTCTACCTAGAAAATACATCTCG
>DHOO01000139.1 GCA_002409975.1 Firmicutes bacterium UBA5388 | reverse complement strand
TCTCCTCCGATACAGGTAGCGCTTCCACTATCTTCATCATAAGCCGGTATAGGGGCAAATTTGTAAGTGAAGTCTGCAAAAATTCCCATTGCAGAAAATGAAGCATGATCACATCCATCGACCTGGATAATATCCGGAAGACTTTTGCTCTGGGCAGCCACTGTGATCTTGCTGACAAGCTGTGAGAACGGAATCTGCTCAATCTTTACCGTGTACTCGTTTTGTCAAACTTTTTTTCTTCATAATATTTCCTCCTTCATCTTAATGTTAACGCGTGTTAACTAATGCTCAATATGTGGTTTACACGTGTTAATTATATTATGTTCTCATTATAACAACAAATCTTGATTCGTCAATACTTTTTTTGATACACTGAATTACTTTTATGGTACGTATGAGTATAATCATTGTTAAAAATCCCTGTCAGAAGCGCTTGCTTCGACAAGGATTTTCCTATTCCAAAAAGAAGGGGCCTAGCTTATAAATCGGCACCACATTGTTTCATCGCTTCTTTAAGTCTACTAATATAGTATTTGTAATCTTCTAAAGAAGTACTCGGGGCTACTTGATGATCAGAGCCGGGAATATATCCACCACCACGTATAACCGGTAAGATCCTTTCAAACTCACGATCGATTGCCTCTTTTCCATTGGCAATCTCCAATTTGTTAAAACTACCAATAAATTTTAGTGTTGGAAATTGCTCGCGGACTTTCACAATATCCATACCGGCGTTTACATCCATCGGCAAAAATCCATCAACACCGGATTCCATAAAGTTGGGAATCAGCTGAGCAAAATCACCATCCGTATCAACGAAAACATTACCCACACCATGTTCTTTAAATAGAGCAATAATCTTGCGGTAATACGGAGCCAAGAACTCTTCAAAACAATCACCGGAAATCATCGGTCCATTTTTACCACTTAAGTCTTCCATGATATAAACTACGTCCGGTTGAATTCTATCAATAACTTTTAGAAGCTTTGTGCAATAAACTTCATAGATAAAATCATTGATATCTTTCATCATCTCCGGCTCATCATAAAAGGCATACATGTGTTGCTCAACGCCCATTAATTCTCTAGGAACCCAGAAGAAGCCTTCAACATTAAGGCGAATAGAATAGTCACCTCTTTCGTGTGCTTCCTGTAAATGTCCATACGCCTCTTCAAGTAGCTCATCTGTATAATATATTTCCAGTTCTTTACGGGCATGCTCTTTTAAAGCTTCCCAGTCCTCTCCTGTTTCGATAACCGGTTTATAGTTAAGCTCTAAATCAGAACCTGCTTTTTGAATAACTTGCCGCCCATAGATATCTTGCTTAATTACATGCTCAGGTACATCTTCAATTACTTTCTCTTCGAAGCGCCTAAAGGGTAAAACAAAATGCACTCTTCTAACAGCATCAAACCCTAAATACTTTTCATACTCCATTACACCGGCCCCCCAACTAACCGGTAAATATTTTTCAGCCTGGTTCTCTTTATTGCCAACCAAATCATTTGTAATATCTTTAGCCCCTTCAGCAATTTCTTCAGGCATTCCTTCTTCTTTGAAACGAGTTGTTGTGAGTACCCAAGGGTAAAATGTCTCTTCAACTGAGCCTCTATCCTCAGGCTTCATGAAGTTTAACGTTTGCCGTTCTCTTTCTCTATTCGTCAACATTATAGTCTCCTCCTTTACATTTACTAAATCATATCTCATCCCTTAATAAACGTACATGGAAAAACCAAACGCTAATTTATAATATACAAAACAAACACCATCTATTCCAATATCTCTTTTTTGTATTCTCGAGGTGTCCTACCGACGGTATTTTTGAAGACCTTGCTAAAATAAAATTGATCGGTAAAACCCAGCACTGCTGCAACTTCACCAATAAGGTAATTTCCTTCATGAAGCAATTCTTTAGCTTTATCTATTTTAATGCCAATCAAATATTCGTGATAAGTACACCCTTTATATTTTCGGAATATTTTACTAAGATATGGTTGACTAATCATGAACTTACTACATATCTGGACAATACTATTGTCATCCGAAAGATGATTATTCACAAAACTATCAATGCTATTTATTAGTTCTTTACCAGATATCCTTGCTGCTGGTAGTTTTAGATTCTCACTATTTTCTTTAGTCGCTATCAAAAGCCGATAAATACGGACAAATAGGTCTTTGAGTTTTGCCGGTTCCACCGGTTTTAATAAATAATCGTAAGCCCCATACATAAAAGCATCATGAACATAACCAAAATCTGAATAGCCACTAACCGCTATACAGATACTACCATTATCATCCTGCTCGGAGATATACTTAAATAAGTCAACCCCCGTCTGTTTCGGCATTTTTATATCACTCAAAATTACATCCGGCTTATATTTCTCATATATTTCTATTGCCTGCTTAACCGTATATGCTTCGCCAATTATTTCAAAATCTTCCACATAATTGTTTATTGCTCTTCTTTCTGATTCTAAAATCGCCGGTTCGTCATCTACTAATAGCACCTTATACATCCCTAGTCCTCTACTTTCATTCTCAAAACAACAGTTGTTCCGCCTTCATCATTTTGACCTAAAAACGTATATTCAAAATCCTCACCAAAAAATATGGATAAACGTATCAAGGTTCCACTAAGACCCATACCGCCAAACTGGATTTGTTCAATAATATCCTTTGCACTTTCGTCATCCTGAAATCCTTCGACACGTCCTTTTATTTTTTCAATATCTTCTAAGGACATCCCTTTGCCATTATCTTTGACTTCAATAATCATATGCCGATCAAAATAAATTACATATACTTTAACTGCTACTGTCTCGGTTTCCAACAAACTATACTTAATTGCATTCTCAACAATTGGTTGCAAGGTGAGTTTTGGAAGCCCTACATTTTTAACGCGATCGTCCAGCTCGATCTCATAAATAAAACGTTGCCTATACCGGCTCTTCATAATTGCAAAATATGCAAATAAATTCTCGATTTCTTCTCCTACAGTCACTTCTGCTGTCGTGTAATTTGATGTATATCGTAATATTTCAGTTAAAGAATAACAAGCATTGGCCGCTTCATCTGAATCGCCACGCTCACACATATTAGCGATACTACCAAGTGTATTGTATAGAAAGTGCGGACTTATTTCTGACTGCAGTACGCCAAAAACCGTTTTGGTCTGAACCTCCAAAAGTTTACTTTGCTTTTCCAGTGATTTTTTCAAACGACTGGTCATATCATCATAAGAGTCAATTAACGTTTGAGTTTCCCAATCCGTTTTCGCCACCTCTGATGAAGGCCTCATACAATTCAAATCTGTATCCTGCATCCTTTTTAGAAACTGATTAAATGGACGCATATTTACTCTCGTTACAAGGATGATATAAAAAACAGTTCCAATAACCAATAGTGCTGCTAAGGCCATTATCCAACGCATTGTTTCCCGAACCGAATGATAAAGAAGATCTTTTGGAAGTGCCAAAATCATCCGACAATCATAGAAATTAGAATCCGCCATAGCGGCAACCTCATCCGGAAAATCTTTATACTGAGTATATTCATCAACCATCTTGGCATACAAACCTAAATCGGCTTCACTAAGCTTCTTATCATCACTTTGATAGAGCATGTCGTTGTCGTGTCCCCAAAGAATAATTGTCTTTAGACGTTCATCACCCCATTTAACATCACAGATACGTTCAATATAAAAGCAATTTTGTTGAACCTCTATGTAGCCCAACACCTTACCCAGCCGATCTTTAATTGGTCTGATTTGAGTAATAACTTCGACTCCTGTTTCCGGGTTCCAGAAATCAATTCTCGGACCTAAAAAGACGCGGCCATTTATCAGTTCCAATTCTTCAATCTTGTTGACATCCTGAACGTATTTGTTAATATCCCTTTGATTAATACTTTTTACGCCGGTGACAATATATCTGCCGGCGGCATCATATACCGCCACGCGCCGAATGTCCGAGCGATTTTTATAGCCATCCGTTAAAATACGCTTTACGGAATTACGCTCCTCCTCATAGGGACTAACTTGAAACGTTTGCCAACTGGTAATAAAATCTCGATTGGAGAGGATGTCGATAATCGTCTGCTCCATGTTTGTTAACCGACTATCTACTTGCGTCATAGTCGTTTCTGTCAACTGTATAAGTGTAACCCTGCCCTCTTTATAGGTTCTCAATGAGTTATAATAGTATAACCCCCAGACGGCAATTCCGACCGCTACAATGACACCAATTACGTATGCCAGACTAAGACGAGTGCTCATTCTTATTTTGAGCTTTGTTCTCTTCATGGGCCTCTCCTTTTACTACCTCAATTAAATGTAATATCGTATGTCTACTATAGCATAGCCAAGGTCATCTCCCAAATTTAATTTGAGAGATGACCTTAGTTAAACACTATTACATTTTAGTAATCGAATTCGTCTACTGTCGCTGAATCAAATACTAAAGCATCTCCCAGAATACAAACTCTGTCAACGATTTCCTTGCCGCCAATACGTCCTGCTGTAATACTTGATGAAGACTCATCAATAGTCCCTTCATTAAGTTGATAAGCAGCTTGTACTGCCAAGTAGCCTAAGTCCATACAATTCCATAGAACACCTGAGTTCATCGGATTTTCATCATCCTTAATATATGTTTTCAGCGCATTTGGTGTTGCTAGTCCAGTTATAGAAATTTTAGAAATATCTGGTTTACTAGATGCTGATTGGAATTGAGCTCCGAGTGCCGGTGTAGCCATTGAAGACAAACCAATCGCTGCTTGAATCTTGTCATCGCCATCACCCATTCGACCAATCAAGGTTGCCGAATCACTATTTACTTTTGTTTCATCTGTACCCGGATAGTATACATCTGTTTCCCTATTTTTAATCTGCATAAAGCTATAATCACTAGTTTCTAACAACACATCAATAGCTTCTTCCCATGCCTTTTGATTTGCGTCTGTACCGGAACTTGAAACTAGTGCAATATTAGCTTTCTTACCGTCTCCATAACCCTTTTCCTTTAGATTATCAGCAACACCATCCAGTAACCCTTTAGCAGCACTTTCAGGAGTAATCTGATTTACAAAGATATCTCGGGAATCCTCTTGTGCATCAGCATCAAAGGTTACTATTTTAATACCCGCATTTTGCGCTTTCTTAAGTGTTGGCGCAATTGCTGTTGGGTCATTTGGTGATACAATGATTACATTCACTTGCTGCGCAATCCAACCTTCTAAAATATCTACTTGCTTCTGATTTGTCGCCTGATCTTGCGGAGGGCCATCATAAAGTAACGTAATATCCAGCTCTTCTGCTGCTTCTTCTGCACCTGTCTTGCACGCGTCAAAATAGTTTTCCCCCTTAAACTTAGGAAGCATTGCTACGGTTACACCGTTTGATTTACTCCCGGAATCATCTTTTGATGTGTCTTTTCCGGAAGAATCAGTTTTACTACACCCCACAACTCCTAGCAGCATCACTGCTAATAAGAATGTTGCAACTATTCTGCTCTTCATCCTGTTCTTTTTCATACCATTAATCCTACCTTCCTTTTTATGTAAATATTAAATTGCTACCGCTTTCTTAACTTCTATTATTCGTTTCTGTTTCGACCTTGCATTTACAACCGCATTGGCGACCAAAGCAATGATTAGTACCGTTCCTTGTATAATTGTTTGAATATCAATCGGAATATTCATTACTGTTAAACCACTATTCAATGTGGCAATGATTAGGGTTGCCAAAATTGTTCCCCGCATATCACCAATCCCACCAGCTATGGATGTTCCACCAAGAACTACAATCGTAATAACCTTTAAATTAAAATTTGTTCCAGCATCGTACTTAACACTGGTGAATCGCCCAAGGAAAATCAGTGCCGCTAAAGCACAGATAACACCACAAAGACAATAAATTCCTATTTGCACACGGTCAGTATCAATACCACTATAGCGTGTGGCATTAGGATTCAACCCGATACAATATAGTTGTCTGCCAAAAGACGTCTTACCCAGTACAAATACAAAGATAATTGCTAATAAAATAAAAATCCATATCTGCATTGGAATTCCTGCAATCGATGTATTTCCCATAAAATCCGCTAGTCCATAGTAGTAAACACTGTCACCCTTTGATATCCCTCTAGCAAGTCCAAGGAATAAATACATAGTCGCAAGAGTGGCAACCATCGACGAAATTTTGATTTTAGCTATAATTATACCATTTATCAAACCACAGATTAGCCCTGTTAACAAGGTTACTAAAAGCGCTGCTATATTTCCCCATTTCATATAGGCTAGTCCACCTAACATTGCTGATAATATCATAGTATTACCCACTGACAAGTCAATCCCACCAGTGATAATAATGAAAGTCATTGGTAAAGCAACAAGACCTATTTCTACGATATTCCTTAGCATTACATTACATATATACGGCCAAGAAAAGAACGAAGGCGCCATAATTCCGATAAAAAGAAATATCAATACCCAAATTACAAATAATGCCTTATTAAAAGAAAAACTTAGGATTTTATTTTTCACTATGCCGCCTCCTTCCTAAGTTGCTTTTCTGTCAGGGGCTCAATTACGCGTTTGCGCTTAATGTGTCTTGCACCACTAACAACCACTGAAATGATGATAATTGCTCCCTTAACAGCATCTGACCAGTTAGGGCTAATTCCAAGGTAATTAATCGCTGGTGAAATCATTGACAGAATAAATGCACCAATCACCGTTCCAACTATACTTCCGGAACCACCGGCCGTACTTGTTCCACCAAGAACTACAGCAGCTATCAAAGTCATTTCTAAACCAGTTCCCATAGTTGTCGTTACTCGTTGTCCCGCAGTTGCAATTATCGTAGATGCAACTCCAAAAAGTGTACCCGCTACTATATAAGTGATTACAACGATCTTATCGACCGCAATCCCCGCCAGTCTTGCACCTTGCTTGTTGTTGCCGATTGCATATATCTTTTTTGCAAAACGAGAATATTTCATAAAAATAAGTGCGGCAACCGTAACAATTAAACAAAGTAGAACACTTGCCGGAATCACTCCAAATATCTTCGCATCGAACGCTAACCATGTAAAACTTGCCGGTAAATCGTATATAGAACCTTCTACCATTAGCGGTAGAATCCCTTGAAAAATCTGAGCCGTGGCAAGTGTAGCTACAATTGCCGGAATCTTCATACCGGTAATAAATAAGCCGTTGATACCACTTAACAACATACCAATTAGCATCGCTAATGGTAATAATCCAGCAAACGGCAATCCACCTTTACCCGCTGCCGCTAATGCTAAACAAATTACCGATACTAAGGCTCCTGTAGAAACATCAATATTAGATGTAATAATAATAAGATTCATCCCTATCGCTGCAATTAGAGTATAACTAAAGGTATTAAGTAAGCTCATTATATTGTTCATGGTATAAAAACCTGGAGCTAATACTCTTAACAGAATTAACGCAACTAACAGGAGGACTGCCAAATAAAACTCCGTTCCTGTTGCTAATTTCAGTTTTTTCATCTTATGCTTTCCCCTCTCCAGTTTCTGTCCCTAGGGCCATTATCAAAATCTTCTCTTGAGTAACTTCATCCCTATCAAAGCTTCCGGCGATGCGCCCTTCCTTCATAACGTAAATTCGATCACACATACCGATAAGTTCTGGTAATTCCGACGAGATCATAATAATCGTTACTCCTTTTTGTGTTAACTCACTAATAATCTTGTGAATTTCCGCTTTCGCACTTACGTCTACGCCTCTAGTAGGCTCATCTAAAATTAATATTTTTGGTTTTAGTGCCAGTGCTTTAGAAACAGATACCTTTTGCTGATTTCCACCCGATAAATTTGCCACCAAAAAATCACCATCTGGTGCCTTAATTCCCATCTCGCCAATGTACTTATCTGCGGCCTTTCCCTCGGCCGGAATATCCATCACACCTAGTGCTTTTGAAAACCGATGCAACTGAGGTAAGGTAATATTCTGCTTGATTATCATATCGACAATCACTCCGTATTTACCACGATCCTCAGAAACATAAACAATGCCTGCTTTTTTAGCGTCACGATAGTTGTTTATTTTTATTTCCTCACCTTCTAAGAACACCTGACCGGCGGCTCTTTCCGTGAACCCGCAAAGAGATTCCATTACTTCGGTCCTTCCAGCACCTGCTAAACCTGAGAAACCTAGAATTTCACCTTTTCTCAAATAGAAATTTATATCGTTAAGAAATCCCTGATCGTAATAATGTTTAACCTCCAAAAGCTTATCACCAATTTTTGTTTCTGTTTTCGGATAATACTCTCCCATCTCACGACCAACCATGTCAGCTACCAGCTCATTCTTAGTAGTCTTTTTAGTATCCTTTGTGGAAATATATTTACCGTCACGAATAACGGTAACTCGATCGCTAATTTCAAATATCTCTTCTAAACGATGACTAATATACACAATTCCCATTCCACTTTTCTTAAGTTCATCAATGATCTTAAATAATGCTTCGACTTCTCTTTGAGTCAGTGAAGCCGTTGGCTCATCAAAAATAATAATATTAGCATTGAAGGTTAATGCTTTCGCGATTTCTACCATCTGCTTTTGAGCCATACCTAGCGCCTTGATTTTTGCATCCAAATCTATCGTTGTATTTAGTCTCTTGAATATCTCTGTAGCCTCCTCTCTCATCGCTGTATAATCAATATGAGAGATTCCCATGGTTTTTTTTGTCTTCTCATGACCCAAAAACAAATTATCAAGAACGGTCATTTCCTCAAATAGACTTGTCTCTTGAAAAATGATAGAGATTCCTTTTTTATATGCTTCCATTGGATTCTTAAAGCACTCGGTAATACCATTTACAACCATTTCTCCCTTGTCTGCTTGATGAACACCACAAACAACCTTCATCAGCGTTGATTTACCAGCACCATTCTCGCCACATACCGCATGAATTTCACCACTACGCAAATTAAGATCTATACCATCCAGTGCCAATACACCCGGGAACGATTTTACAATGTTTTCAAGTTGTAAGATTGTTTCTCCCATTTCATATTCCTCCATTCCTTAAAGCCTTTTCTTGTATCGTTAACTAATCCAAATGAAATACCGGATTTAAATCAATCAAAACTGGACTGTTATCGGCATTTATTTTCATATTATCAGTCATAAAGTTTTACCATTTACGACACACCTCTTTTCCACTACTCTTTTCCCATTTTCCTTCACCTTTTTATCATAATTATATAGGTCGTCCACCTGTTAAGACATCTGCGACTTATTTATGTGTGACATGATCAAACC
>DHOO01000018.1 GCA_002409975.1 Firmicutes bacterium UBA5388 | reverse complement strand
ATGCCTCTGGGGCTTGTCGACTCACCTGGCTTATTATTTTCATCATTTCATGTGCGCGGGCGGTAGCCAGCGTGAGCGACTACTTAATAAAAGCTCCACTTTTTCTCTTAATTCTTCCTTCGACCCTTCATTCCAAATTACCAAGTCCGCCCGAGCAATCTTCTCTGCTAACGGGAGCTGGGCATTAATCCGGCTCATTGCCTCTGCATACGAAAGAGCATTTCGTTCCATTACCCTTGTGAGCTGGGTTTGAAGGGAGACTGCCACCACCCAGATTTCATCAACCTCCTCCTCCATCTTAGCCTCAAAAAGCAGGGGTAAATCAAGGACTACATCTTTCCCCTTAGCTTTCAACTCTTTAATCTCCGTCCTGATCCGCGCTTTAATCGCCGGGTGAGTTAGACTATTTAAGAGCTCTCGTTTTTCCTGATCCGCAAAGACAATCCTACCCAAAGCTTGACGATTAATTTCTCCGTCGGGTTGAAGAATCCTTGGCCCAAAACTGGAGAGCACCTCCAAATAAACTTTACTCCCTGGAGTAAACAGTTGATGGCCAATTTCATCCGCATGAATGACTTTTATCCCCAACTCCTTTAAGATCTGGGCGACTGTAGTTTTACCAGTTCCTATTCCTCCAGTAAGACCTATTACTAAACTCTTACCCATTAGGTTTCTTCCTTCCACTATTCTGGTTCTTAATAAGAGGAAAATGCGTAATTGAGGGAATTGCATAATTACCTTAAGCTTGTATTTTATTAGGCTATCAATATCTTGTAGTTAATCGTAAATAATTGAATTATGCGCTTCCTTAAATTGCCTTAGGCATCCATTTATCCATAATTAAGCGTTTAATTAGGTAGTCACTCACGTTGGCTGCAAATATATTTAGCTTAGCTTGTGCTTAGAGGGGGGAAATGTAGTATTAACAGTAACTGAAGTTTTGCTTAATGTTGACAGGCAGGACAATAATAGGTCCCTCGTCCCGCCACCCTCGTATATTGGATCTCACTGCCACAAACCAGGCAAGGCTTCTTCTTACGGTCATAAACCTGTAAATAGCACTGATGATTTCCAGGTTCCCCCCGACCATCCACGTAATCCCGGCGTGAAGTTCCGCGATGCTCAATGGCTAATTCTAGTACTGTTAAGATACTCTGATAAATCTTCTCCCATTCTGCCGCTGTAATTTCCCGGACAGAACGAGTCGGTCGGATTCCGGCTAAAAACAATGTTTCATCGGTATAAATATTCCCCAAGCCGGCAATCACCCGCTGGTCCAAGAGGAGTCCTTTCACTGGTCCTTTACGCCGGGCAGCCGCCGTAGTTAAACTGGAAACCACTACGGCTTTCTCTGTCTCTAATGGTTCTGGGCCAAGTTTCTTTAAACTTTCAGGAGGCGTCGACGGCCAATAAAGGACCACCGTCCCAAATTTTCTGGGATCGACAAAACGAAGGCTATGATCATCAGTAAAATTTAAGACAAGAGTAGTATGCTTCTCCAACGGAGTTAACTTAGGCAAAAACAGTAGTCTTCCGGTCATTCTCAGGTGAAAAGCTACCCGTGAATCATCATCCAACAGCAGAAGAAGATACTTTCCCCTCCGTCTTAGCTCGACAATCTTCCGCCCTACTAAAGCCCTTATTAATTGTTCAGAAGATGGTTTAACCGCTTTCTCCAGTAAAACCTCTACTCCCTGAATTTCTTGACCGATCAACACCGACGTCAGAGTCCTCCTGATCGTCTCAACTTCGGGTAACTCAGGCATTAAAGTAAATCCCCCCAATTTTCACCGGATTTAACATCAACCCGCAAAGGCACTTTTAAAGAAAAGGCTTTCTCCATCTCCTCACGGAGAATCTTCCCTGCCTCCTGCAGGGCTTCCCGTTCCACTTCGATCAATAATTCGTCATGAACCTGTAACAGTAAAGCGCCGGGAATCTGTTCTTTCCGCAAACGCTCCTCGGCCCGGACCATCGCCAATTTTATCAAGTCGGCTGCCGAACCCTGGATCGGTGTGTTTCTCGCCATCCGTTCGGCAAAGGAGCGCCGCTGATAATTCCGCGCTGTCAAGTCGGGCAAATAACGCCGGCGATTCATGATCGTAGTAACATAACCTCTTTCCCGAGCAGTAGCAATTAATCCATCCAAATATGACTTTACCCCTTTATACTTAAGAAAATAAGCATTAATAAATTCTTCCGCCTTTTGACGCGAAACCCCGATTCCTTTGGCTAAACCAAACCCGCTAATCCCATAAATAATCCCAAAATTGACAGCTTTAGCGTGATCCCGTAATGCCGGGTTAACTTGTTCGGGAGGCAGGCTAAAAATCTCAGCCGCTGTTCGCCGATGAATATCCTCATCTGCTAAAAAGGCGGCGATCAATTTTTCATCTTCGGCTAAATGAGCCATGATCCGCAACTCAATCTGGGAATAATCTGCCGAGAGGAATAACATCTCCCGGTCTTGAGGGATAAAACAACGCCTGATTTCTCTTCCTTCTTCGCTTCTTACCGGGATGTTTTGAAGATTGGGATCAGTGCTGCTTAATCTCCCGGTAGCAGTGATCGCTTGGTTAAAGGTAGTATGAATCCGATAATCAGGGGGTTTTGCCAGATTAAGCAGAGCTTCTACATAGGTGGAATTCAGTTTCATTAGCCCCCGGTAATCCAGTACCTTTTGGACAAGAGGATGTTTATCCGCTAGGTCCTCTAGAACTTCAGCATCAGTAGAATAACCAGTCTTCGTCTTTTTGCCGACGGGTAAGCCCAGACGTTCAAAAAGAATGACCCCTAACTGTTTCGGGGAAGAAATATTGAACTGCTCCCCGGCCAACAAAAAGATCTCCGCTTCCAGCTGCTCAATTTTCCGTGTAAACTTCTGCTTTAATAGCGTAAGACGCTCAGGGCAAACCCTAACTCCTTTTTTCTCCATTTCGAATAAAATCTTTATTAACGGCATCTCCACCTGATAAAATAATTCGCCGATCCCTTCATTTTTGATTTTTTCTTCCAACACAGTAAACATCTTAAGCAGCGCGGCGGTCCGCTGAGCCCCCCCGGTGGCCAAGACCTCCAGCGACCAACCAGCCGGATAAGAAAAAACTCCTTTACTCTTTCCCTTCTCATCTCTAATCTCTGGGATCTCCAGCTCAATTAAAGCTTTAGCAACTTTCTCCAGATCAGTGGTCCCTTGACCCCCACTAACTAAATAGGAAGCGATTAAGGTATCAAAAGAAAGGCCGGTGAAATTAGCGTGATAATGAGAAGCCAGCACCATCTGGGTTTTCCCATCATGACAAAGCTTTTGCGCCTGAGGATCGGCCAGCCAACGAGCCAGCGGCGCTGGAAAGGAAATCGCTTCCCGGGCCAAAGGTAGAAACCCATGCTCTTCATGGGATCTGGAAAAAGAGACTCCCAGAGCTTGTCCTTTCTCCCAATCAATCTGTTCGGCCAGGAATTGAAGAGCGATCGGATGCTCCGCGCTCCCTTCAAAAAAAGCTGGCAGCTCATCTTCACTGAGGATTTTTACCTCTGGCGTCGCTATCTCTCCCACTTCGATTCTGGTTTCTGCCTGCTGGGGAAGGATTTTTCTGAGCAAACTTTTAAATTCTAATTTTTGAAAAAAGTCCGCCAGACGCTGATTATTAAATTGTAAATAACATTCTTCGGGAGAAATTGGTAACTCTATATCCCGTTTAATCGTCACCAGATCCATCCATTTCCTGGCATTTTCCGCATGAGTGAGCATTAACTTTTTTATCCTGGCGCTTTCTATCTCCTCCGGATGGTTCAAAACCTCTTCTAGACTATGAAACTGTTGCAGTAAACTGGTGGCGGTTTTATCTCCAACCCCCGGAACCCCAGGGATATTATCGGCCGGATCTCCTTTTAAAGCTTTAAAATCCCTCCATTGTTCTGGAGTTAAACCATATTTTTCTTGCAAATAATCACTGTCAACCTTAACTAAATTGGTAATTCCTCTGAGCGTATAATAAACACAGACTCCTTCTTCAATTAGTTGAAAGGAGTCTTTGTCCCCGGTAACGATACAGACTCGCATCCCCACCTCCCGAGCTTGGCGGGCCATGGTCCCAATAACATCATCCGCCTCATAGCCGGCTACTCCTACCACCTTAACGCCGAGTTTTTCGTAAAACTCTTTGATATAAGGGAATTGCATCCGCAAATCATCGTCTAATGGTTTTCTCGTTGCTTTATAATCTTCATAGGCTTCATGACGAAAAGTTTTCCCTACATCCTCCGCCACCATAAAATAATCAGGGTTCTCATCTTCCAATAAACGTAAGATCATGAGCGCCACACCATAAACTGCGCTGGTGGGAATGCCTTCAGTGGTTCGAAATCCCTGCTCTTTAAGGGCATGAAAGGCTCGGTGGGCTAGACTATGTCCGTCAATAATCAACATCTTCTTTTTCATCCCGAGACTCCTCCTTTCTCTCTTGTCTTAAGGAAATAATCCCTAGCGACCAACGCTACACCCACTGCATTATCCGATGATAATTCGGTTGTTCCATAATAAACTCTAATTGCTGGCGACAGGCTGCTAAGACGCGCTTGTAATTCCCGTCGTAAATAAGCATTGGAGGCTACACCTCCAAAAATCAGAACCTTACTACTACCCGGCTCACTTGCTTTCACTTTTACTCCTTCCTTCAGCAAGCTAAAGACCGACTCTACTAAGCAGTTTAAAACAGCCAAAGCTATTTCTTCCGGATCTGACTGCTGTTTTAAAAGCCGTAGGGCAGCTGAAGTCGGACCGGAAAAACTCAGGGTCAAACCATGAGCAGCGACTGGTAAACACATACTACCTTTTCCTTTAGCAGCCAACCGTTCGAGATGGGGGCCTGCCGGGAAGGGCAATCCTAAGGCGACACCAATCCGATCTACCATTTGTCCGGCATGAAGATCAGTGGTTCCCCCCATCAACTCAATGGAAAAACCTTCTTCAGCTTTTTTTATATATAAAAGTTCAGTAGTTCCTCCGGAAAGATGCATTCCTAAAAACTCCTCACCGGTTAGGCCCGAACCTTCCATGGCAGCGCGAATATGCCCTTCCTGGTGAGAGGAGACCATTAACGGAGCAGGAGCAGAAGCGGCAATTGTCCTCGCAAAACTAGCGCCGGCAAGAAAGACCGGCAGATAAGAGTCTTTAACCGGTCGTGGCCGGGAGGAATAAGCCACGGCCAACAGTGGGCGGAAGGGCGCGATCGCTTCCACTAACTCCGGAATGTTCTTTAAATGCTGGAAAAGGGCTTCCGATTGACGAAGCCCTCTTTCCCCCAATTTAACGTTTAAAATACGACGTAAATCTTCTATTATATTCCCCTGAGCATCCACTAAGCCTAAAGAGGTTGTATAACAACTGGTATCAAGACCCAGAAAATAACCAGCGGAGAACGAAGCATCTTCGTTGATCTTTAACAAACTTTCCACCTCTAAATCTACTGACCGCACTCATAAAGTAATAGCAATCCAAGCCGGGTAAATCGGCAAGCATCAAGTGTAATCTGAGTCGTCAACGTTAACCTCTATTTGAGCACTAAAAATAGAGCTGCTTGTAAATCATTTTTTGATGAGAGCAAAACGTGAGACTAGCAACGAGATTAATGATCGTCCTTAGGAATACCTGGCTTAGAGCTGGCGGCTACCAAATTGCGAAATTCTTGAATAATGGTTCCTAAGATCCCATTAACAAACTTTCCGGAATCTTCTTCCCCATACTTCTTCGCAAGTTCCACGGCTTCGTTGACACTTACTCCGACTGGGATCTTACTTTGATAGAGTAATTCATAAACCGCGAGCCTCAAGATGTTCCGATCCGTACAAGCCATTCTTGACAGCGGCCAGTCCACTGAATAACGAGTAAGAATTTTATCCACTTCCTGAAGTTTATCCATGGCGCCGCTGACCACTTCTTCCAGAAACACCCGTTCAGCCTCGGAAATTTCTTCTTCAACAAGGGTTCTTTGTAAGGCTTCTTCCCAAGGAGTATGACCGAGGTCCACTTGGAATAAAATAAGAAAAGCGAGTTCTCTTGCTCTGCGTCTGCTCATTAATTTTTAACCTCCGGCACGGTTAGAACCGCCCCATCATTACTTAAATCGTCGTCTGTAAAAAAGTTCTTTAATTTTTGTAAGGATGTTGTTACCCCCGTCAGCCTTTTTCCCAACATAATATCCTACTACCACACAAAACAAAAAGGATAAAGCCTTAATCCAGCCTAGCCAGAGCACAAAGATCCCAGTGAGAAAACCCAGCGCCGAGCAGAAGATCCGACCCTTATAGGCCACCAGAAGCGTTAACAGTTGATGGTCAGTCTTTTCTTCCATCGTCCACCCTCCTTCATTCCACTCTAGCTCGAGGTTCTGATGAAACTTTAGCGACCGTAACTTCCGTAGCGCTTACTGGAATTCCGATCGTATCTTTAATATAGTCTTGAAGATGATTCCTGATCTCGCAAAGCAGTTGCGGGATATTTAAATCAGGAGTACTGACAATACCAACTCTAAATTTAAGACCATTCGGATCCGCCAAGACGTCAATCTCCGCTTCCTTGACTCCATGAATCCTTTTTACCGCACGCAAGGCCAGAGCTTCCACCGCATTAAAGGAGATTCGGATCTCTCCCAGCTCAGTCTCATGAATAATCGTTTGCAATGGTTTTTTGGTATGGAGACCAGCCATCCACAAAAGTAAAAAGAGGAAGAAAAAGAAAATAAACCCTACAAATTTGAAGATCTTACCCTCTTCACCAATGGTGAGTAAACCAGTGACGCGCAGAAAATCCTCGCCTAAAAGCAGACTGAAAAAAAAGACTGACAAAACCAACATTACCAGTGAACTAAAGATGATTACCAACCGGTAAGATATCTTCATTCCATTCTTCCCTGCCTTTCCTCTTGCTATTTTACTCTTTTATCCGCTGGGGGCAACTCCTCCTGTCGAAACTCGACCCCCTGAATATGAATATTAACCTCGACCACGCTTAACCCAGTCATGCTTTCAATAGCTCGTTTCACATTCTCTTGAACCGCCACAGAAACTTCAGGTATTTTAGACCCGTATTCTACAACTATATAGAGATCGACTGCCGCTTCCTTCTCACCAACCTCAACCTTAACCCCTTTAGAAAGGTTTTTCTTCTTGAGAAGCTCCGTAATGCCATCGACCATCCCGCCGCTCATCCCGTATACACCTTTAACCTCCATAGCTGCCAAACCAGCTATGACACCGACCACCTCGTTAGCGATCCGAATCGAACCGTTCTTTTCGTCCCACTCTTGTTCCGGATTAAATTCTCTGACCAATCCTACCACCTCCATAATTTATCGTTTTCCCGTGATCCTTTTTTTAAGTTTATTCAGTTTGAAGCTCATTTATCAAGTTATTGATAAAATTAGTATTTACTTCCCCTTTTCTGAAACCAGGGTTATAAAGGATTTCAAGGTGAAAAAGGATGGTTGACAGGATCCCAGTGATTTCAAACTCTTCCAAAGCTCTAATCATCCGGGCAATAGCTTCCTCACGGTTTTCTCCCCAAGCAATTAACTTGGAAACCATTGAATCATAATAAGGGGTGATTACACATCCCGAGTAGGCTGAACTGTCTATCCGAATTCCCGGGCCCCCGGGAGCATGATAAAAATCAATCCGCCCCGGATTAGGAAGAAATTTTTTCTCCGGATCTTCAGCATTAATCCGGCATTCAATGGCATGCCCTTTAAAAACGATCTCCTCCTGGCGCAAAGGCAGCGGCTCCCCAGCGGCAATTCGAATCTGCTGTTTAACTAAGTCAATACCAGTCACCATCTCCGTAACCGGGTGTTCTACCTGTATTCTGGTGTTCATCTCCATAAAATAAAACTGATCCTGTTCATCCAGTAAAAATTCGACTGTGCCGGCATTACTGTAACCAACGGCCCGTGCGCCCTTTAAGGCTGCTTCACCTAACAGTTTTCGCAGTTCTGGAGTTACACTGGGAGAAGGGCTTTCCTCCAGGATTTTCTGGTGTCGACGTTGTAGTGAACAATCTCTTTCTCCTAAATAAATTCCGTTCCCTTGCTCATCAAAGAGTAACTGAATCTCAATATGCCTGGGTTTTTCAATGTATTTCTCCAGATAGACTTCTGGTTGCCCAAAAGAAGCTTCAGCTTCCATCTGAGCTGTCTGGACAGCTTTTTTTAAATCCTCCGCCGAATAAACAACCCTCATCCCTCGACCTCCGCCACCAGCAGAAGCTTTAATAATTACTGGGTAACCAATCTCCTCAGCTAACTTCATCGCTTCCTCCAGCGAAGTCAGAGGTCCATCTGAACCTGGGATGACCGGGATTCCTTGTTTTTTCATCATCCTTTTAGCCTGAGCCTTATCACCCATCTTCTCCATAGCTTGAGCAGTTGGTCCAATAAATTTAATGTTATGGGTATCACAAATCTCAACAAAACGGGGGTTTTCCGCCAAAAAACCATAACCAGGATGAATCGCATCGACACCGGTAATGGTAGCTGTACTAATTATATTAATAATATTCAGATAGCTCTTTCCCGGAGCAGCAGGACCCACACAGACAGCTTCATCAGCATAGCGAACATGTAAAGAATCTTGATCTGCCTCTGAATAAATAGCAACCGTGTTAATCCCCAGCTCTTTACAAGCCCGGATCACTCTTAAAGCAATCTCACCCCTGTTCGCGATTAATATTTTCCGAAACACCTATAATAACACCTCCGACCTTATTGACTTAGATTCTTTCTATTAAGAACAGGGGTTGTCCATATTCTACTGGTTGCGCATCCTCTACCAAAACCTCAATCACCTTTGCCCGCGCCGGACTCTCAATCTCATTCATCACCTTCATCGCCTCAATAATGCATAAGGTTTGACCAGGTTCTACCGTTTGGCCCAAATCAACAAAGGGCTCTTCCCCGGGGCTGGATGCTTTATAAAATGTGCCTACTATTTCCGCACAGATATACTCCTGGTTCAGAGCAAGTGGTTTCTCCTTTTCTTCTAACGCGGAAGTTATCACAGTTGCCTCCGGCTGAACGACATTTCCCTCAGGACAAGCTACTGGCGCCGGGGTAGGGGTAACCTTAACTACGGGCTGAACAGTACCAGGAATTCCTTTTTTTATTACTATTTTTGTTCCGTCACTTTCCAGATTGAGTTCGGTTATATCTGTCTCTACTAACATCTTCATTAATTCTTTGATTTCCTTGATATTCATAGTAACACCTCTCCTTAGCTTAACAACACAGTAGTCATTCATACCGGCAATCACCCGCGCCTGTGAAGTAACCTAAATTAAAGCCGATTGAATCGACAAGCCTTATTGATTTCCTAAGTATAAAAAACAGTTAATCTAACTTCACCATTCAACTACATTTTTCCTCTTTTTTCTTTTAGTAATTCCTTAACAGCTTCTGCTCCTCTTATTTTAAAATCTTCTACCTTAATTATTCCATAATCCGAACCTGCTCTGTTCGATAACCAGTAACTTTAGTCACTAGATCGCCAAGATCGGAGACTAAATTAGCATTAAGTTCTGCGCCTTTTATAATAATGGTAACAGTGTCGGGATAAATAGCGACTGCATTATGCGCATACCCTTTAGCAGTCAGCAGGTTTTCCACCTCATTCTCCAAAGTGGCCCGTTTCATTAGGATCAAAAGTTCATCTTGGATTTTCCCTACTTGATCTTGATCGGCGGTCATCAGCATCTCCTCCAATTTTTCCTGGAGGCGACTCCGCTCCCGATCCCTGGTTAACCGAAAGTCTGCAATCAAAGAACGGTAACTTATTTTTTCCAGCGCAACCGCAGGCACTTCCAACAAAGGCTCAGTTTCTAATTTCCTGGAAAATAGAGAATGGACCAGACCATAAAATCCAATGAGGAAAAAAAGTAATAAGATAAGAAGAATGGGGATAATTCCAAGTTTTAAATTTTTTAAGTCCATATTTTCTCCTCCTTTTAAGTTTCTCCACTTCTCTCGTTTTACCTATCTCATTTTTACGCCTTTACAATATAGTTGGATTTTAAATTTACATCTTCTTGACACAAGGATACTCACGTTGTTCCTTGCTCGTCGCTTATTGCCCAAATCATTTACCCCATGGTAATACTTTCACCCGATAAAGCGCTATTCCTAACAAAACAGAAGTCGCCTCCCATAATTCCTTCTGGATTTTGGGATCATCTCCCCCTTCTGCGACCACTAAAACTCCAGTAATCGGTGGCGCTTTTTTCCCTGTGCTCACCGGCGTCTCTTCACCACCGCTTTTCCTCTGAAAAACCGGTTCCTGTAGAACTTTAATTTCTCGAGTTTCGCCCCCTTTTTCCTGAGGAACTACTCTTTCTTCTTTGTTCTCTCTAAACAGCCACTGGGTCTCCTCTGTTCCAGCCAGATGAATATCGACCATCACCCTACCCGCCCCTTTAATCTGCGTTAAAACCGCCGCTAACTCCCGTTCCAGTCGGGCTTCTGACCATCTATCCTCCGCTGACTCCAAGAGAGTTACGGCTTTAGCCGGTAGCTCAGGGCTTGTTTTTACTCGTTTTTTCTCAGTTACCCCTCCCCAAAGCATAAACCCTACCCCGATACAAACCAGCATAACAGCAGTTAAAATTTTGTTTTTATCGGTAACCGGGATGTTCTGAAAGAGAAGCCTCTCTTTTTTTTTAACGATCTCCATCAAACCACTATTGATTCTCTCCTTCAAACTCCTTTTCCACCTCCACCTGTTCCGGACTAATCCCTAACAGTTCTCCCACGATCCCTTGTAGCAACTCCGAAGAAACACCCGGATCAGAACTTAGTAACACCAAAGCCTTTATCTTTCTACCTGCGGGAGAAGATTGCAATTCGATCCTTATTCCTTCCGAACCAGTAATTTTTCTTACTGCCCTTTCAATCTTTTCTTGTAAAACAGAAGTTACCATCTGCTCAACTTGATCCTCCCCCGCCCGTCTTAGTTTAAGCCCCTCAGCCACTAGAGCAGAAGTGTCCGGATATAAACCCGGTTCCATCATCGCTAGCTCGGGAGAGAAATCTTTTCCCAAATGGAGCGCTAAATTGATTAAGGAAAACAACACGATTAACCCGATCACCATCCGCGAATATTTCGCGAGCCCATCTTCAGGAAGCAGCAGCTCAAAAAAACCAGTTAACAGGATTAAAGCCAACAAACTTTTAATTGCTTCTTTCATCTGCGCCACCTCGTCGCTTGTTTTATCTCACTTCGCACTTGGCGTCCGCACTGAGCAACGAGCTTCTCATCTTACCATTGCAGCCAGGTTTCCCAGCCCCACCAAAATTGTTAAACTAAAAAAGAACATCAAGCTAACAATCGCCACCGCAGCAAAGACTACCATTACTGTTTTACCAATCTCCTGCAATGATTCAGCTAATCTATCCTGCCCTAACGGTTGGACTAAAACTGCGGCGATTTGATAAATAAAAGAGACTACAAAAATTTTAAAAGCAGGATAGACACAGATAGTAATTACCCCTACAGCTCCAAACGCTCCCAAGGCATTTTTAATTAAGAGGGAGCAACCCGCAGCCAAATCCAGACTATCAGCCACTGCTCCTCCTACTAAAGGAATAAGATTTCCGGTTAAAAATTTCGCCGCCTTCAATCCAAGACCATCGGCGACCGCCACTGTTACTCCTTGGAGCGAGATCACTCCCAGAAAAATAGTCACCAGAAAGCCAAGAATAGCAATAGCGCTCTGGCGTGAGATCCCGGCCAGCTTTGTAAGAGTAAAACCTTCAGCTAAACGGGATACTAAGCCCACCATCCCTGCTAACAAGATTAAAGGAAGAACCAGGTTTTTTACCAAACTAATCACCACTCCGGTTCCTCCCCAAATCACCGGGTGGCAAATCGTAGTTAGAGTCACCCCACCAGCCGCAGCCAATAAAGTAAAGATCGAAGGAAGAATGGCCAGCATAAACCCGTTTACCCGCTCCAATGTCGTATAAGCTAACTGTAAAGTAGTGGTAAAGCTTTGAACCGCTAACCCCATTAAAATTAGATAGATAATATTGTAGACCAGATTTCCTAAGCTTTCGCCCGCCCAAGCCTGCTGAAAATGGACTAAAATGCCACCTATCACTGCTAAAATTATTAATTTACCTAAGAGATTAAGATTAAATATCACTTCTCGAGCCAGGAATCCCACGAGTTTTTTCAGAACGGCCGAAAAGTTAAATTTCATCCCCCCTCGGGTCCACGCCTTTAGATCCCAAGTAGGAAGAAGCTCTTGAGTCTCCTCATCCAGACGGGAAAGAAAAGAAGTGAGCTCATTAAGATTTAGACCTGCCAACTCCTGATCAACGATGGTCTCAATTGCTTGCTGATCCTCACTTCCCATTGCTGAGCTTGAAAAAAGAAGAAACGCTAACATTAAGCCTAACCTCAGTACCAATTTTCTTCGGCGTTTAACTTTTTTCATCTCACTCCTCCGACTCCTCGCGCAGCTCGTCGCTGGACATTCGTCGCTCGCATGAATGATAGCC
>DHOO01000057.1:832-48389 GCA_002409975.1 Firmicutes bacterium UBA5388 | reverse complement strand
GCGACTCAAACCAGTATGAACAACTTGCTTGTCGAGGCGCCTGACTCTGATTTTTGTCACTTGAAAATAACAGTTCGTATTATCCTTACATATTGGTAAACTCGAAGTTTTCCTTTCCAAACTATTGATTATTTATCTAAACTGTGTTATCTTATTGATAATGACTCTCAATTATGATAAGGTTTTTAAATACTTACTTCCCCATTTATGCATGAAAGGAGACTAATCATGACCAATACTTCTCTAATTCAATTGCATCCCGGTGATTTTGGCACTGTTCAACACATATGCGCGGGAGGCTGCGCCACTAAACGTCTGTATGAAATGGGTTTTAATACAGGGGCTAAAGTTAAGGTGATTAAAAACGATGCTGGGCCTATAATTGTTTCTTTATCTGGCCAAAAGATTGCTTTAGGTCGAGGACTGGCCCAAAAGATCATTGTCAATAATTAAAGAGCGCTTTTTATTTTTCCCTGTTATTGAGAATGGTTATCAATTACTTGAGGAGGTATTTTACATGGCTACCATTGCTTTAGTCGGTAATCCCAATAGCGGTAAAACTACGATCTTTAACGCTCTCACTGGAGCCAATCAGCATGTAGGTAATTGGCCCGGAGTTACGGTGGAAAAAAAAGAAGGTAAATTGAATTTCAATAAAAAAACTTTTAATATTGTAGACTTACCAGGTACTTATAGCCTAGGCGCCTTTTCGGAAGATGAAATAGTAGCAAGAGATTATATTCTTAAAGACCGTCCGGACGTAGTCATTAATGTCGTCGACGCTACTAACATTGAGCGTAATTTATATTTAACGACTCAACTGTTAGAAATGGGCGCAAAAGTCGTGATCGCTTTAAATATGTTTGATGAGGCCAAGGAGAAAAAGATTACCTTTGATCTGGACTCTCTTTCAAAAAAACTGGGGGTCCCTGTTATTCCGACGGTTGCTTCAAAAAGAAAGGGCCTTGACCAACTAATTAAGAACTCAGTCGCCTTAATCGATCAGGAAGTGAATTTTGCGCCCCATCTTAGCTATGGAGAAAACATTGATCAGGAAATAAACAAATTGAAAGGACTTTTAAGTGATAAAAACTTAGACTATCCCTCTCAATGGATTGCCATCAAGCTTCTTGAAGGAGACCAATATATTTATGATCTTGTTGCTAACCATAAGGGTTTAAACACTTCCGATGAATTCATCAGCGCTCTCCAGCAACTAAAAACGCGCGCAAAAGATTATGAGTTAGATATTGTTAATAAAAGATATGAATTTATCAGTAATATTACGGAACTTAGTGTCACCACGCCAGAAGTAATGGTAGTAACTAAAAGCGATAAAATAGACAAAGTATTTACTAATAAATGGCTGGGAATGCCCATTTTTGCCCTCATTATGCTCCTCGTCTTCCAGTTAACTTTCACTGTGGGTGAAGAATTGCTTGGCGGAGTCATGGCTAGGGTAATTGAAGCCCTCGGTGAAACTATAGAAAACTACCTTATAACAATAAAGTCGCCTGCTTGGCTTATTGCCTTTATTTCCGAAGGAATAATCAGCGGCGTCGGAGCAGTGGTCGAGTTTGTTCCCTTAATCGTAGTGCTCTACATGCTGATGGGCCTGTTAGAAGATAGCGGTTACATGGCCCGCGCCGCCTATGTCATGGATAGTCTCATGAGGGCGTTAGGCCTCCAAGGAAAAACTTTTATCTCTATGATCGTCGGTTTTGGTTGCAATGTACCTGGGATCATGGCTACCAGAACTCTGGAAAACAAGAAAGATCGACTGATTGCCACCTTGATTAATCCTTTTATGTCCTGCGGCGCCCGACTCCCCATTTATCTAGTGTTTATCGCCGCCTTTTTCCCAAAACACGGCGGATTAGTCCTCTTTTTCCTTTATCTTTTGGGAATACTCGTGGCTTTACTAATGGGTAAAATTTTTAGTGAAACTCTTTTTAAAGGTGAGTCCTCCTATTTTATTATGGAACTGCCACCTTATAGAAGGCCTACGGTCAGAAATGTTTTAAGAAACATGTGGGATAATGTCTCTGGATTTTTAAAGCGAGCGGGAACTACGATCTTTGCAGTTGTTACGATCCTATGGATTCTAGCCGTTCTTCCTTTTGGGGTCGAACCTTATAGCGCAAATAGCATCCTAGGACAGATCGGTCTTTGGCTAGCGCCGATCTTTAAACCAGCTGGCTTTGACTCCTGGCAGGCCGCCGTGGGGCTATTTGCCGGAATAGCCGCTAAAGAAGGGGTGATCGCTACCTTAGGCATGGTCTGTGCCGGCGTGGAAGAAGGAACAGCGCTGGTCACTGCCATCCAGAGCGCCTTCACTCCTTTAACCGCCGTCTCCTTTATGATTATGACCTTATTATACACTCCGTGCGCCGCTGTAATCGGTACCGTCAGAAAAGAAACCAATTCATATAAGTGGGCGCTATTTACCGCCTTATATACTTTTGCCATCGGATGGCTAGGCGCTGTTTTAGTCTTCCAAATTGGCAGCCTGTTAGGTTTTAGTTAAGTCAATCCGCAAAGGGAGATGATCCATTGTTAAAAAAAGTATTAAAGCAAATCAAAGATGCAGACTATATCTCAAAAACAAATATTGCCACCAAACTAAATAAAAGCGTGGGTTTAATTGAAGATGCCTTCTCGCAATTAATTCGGATGGGCTATCTCCAGGTAAATGATAATAAAAATAATTGTAACTCTAATTGCAATGGCTGTCCCTTTGCGAATAGTTGCGCTAATCAACTTGCAAGTAAAGCGATTCGCATTACCGAAAAAGGAGAGCGACTGTTAGCAAAGTAATCTGCTTAAGATAAGATCTGTCTCATTAATAATATTAGGGTTTTATATTTTCCATAAGGCACATTAAACTGACCTGCCAATCCGTCTTGTAATCATTTATTTTTAGTTCGAGTCAGCAATCCATTTTCCAGACAGATCTTTAATGAAAATGTTTTAGAACCCACTTTATTAAAATCTATTTCCACTAGATCAGCCTTCATATCCAGTCCGCATACAATCCCTCGTCCAAATTTCCGATGAATAACAGTATCCCCAATACTAATACCTTCACCTATTATCTTTTCCCCAGAATCCAGATACTGATCTGTATCGAATTGAAGTTTCAATACTTGATTCAAAAACCTTGAAGGTTTAACTGGAAGATTATTGATGGTATTCACCGTTAGGAGTTCCAACTCCTCTTTCGCCCTGGTGATGCCCACATAAAAAAGCCTGGTTTCTTCCTCCATCGGATGTGGATCGCCTTTTTTAGCTTCATCAATACTAAACCCCGAAGGAAACTGCCCATCAACCAAATCGACAATTACAACCTGTTTAAACTCCAACCCTTTACTCGAATGGATGGTGGAAAGAGTAACCGCATTTTTCCCCCGGTTATATTTTGAATCCTCAATCATAGCTTCTAATTCCTCAAGACGCCGCAAAAACTGGTCAATTGTTTCAGTATGTGAAGCTATACTCTTTAAACTCTCAATGTTCTGTACCAAATTTTCGAAGGTATATCCTTCCGACTTACTGATTCTTTTCAAAAACTTGATATAACCAAGATCCTTTTCGACCGCTTCGATCGCCTCCAGCGGTTTCATCTGCGCCATCTTTTGTAAAGTATAATTTCTTTCTACCAACTTCTTTTGAGTCTTCTCATAAATCCCTGGTAAATCCAATAAAGTATATATTAAATTATTATTAGACAAATTACTTCTGATGGCTTGTTCAAACATTACCCTGGAAATGAAGGCATCCATCTTATAATAGATGTGCTTAAACGCTTCTAGATCAGCAGGATTTAAGGAAAACTTTAAAAAAGAAACAAGATCATTAATTACCCAGTGCTTAAAAGGGGAATTCCTAAACTCTCGCAGATAAAACCGGATCTTGTTCCTATCTAACAAATCAATAATCGGCAGAGAAGATACATTATTCCGATATAAAACCGCTTGATCCAAATACAAATCCCCTTGTTGAAGGAGAGAAAGTAAGTACTCCAGTTGTTCTTCTTTATTAGCTAGATATCTTATTTTTATCGGTCGACCATCTGTTCTCTCCGTAAACATCTTTTTGTCCCGTCGTTCTTTGTTTACTTGAATAAAACCATTAGCAACCTCTACTATACTTTTGGTCGAACGGTAATTTCTCTCCAAAAAATAGACCTGGGCGCCAGGGTAAATCGCTTCAAAGTTTAATAAAACTTGAGGATAAGCCCCTCGAAATGCATAAATACTCTGATCTTCATCACCCACCATAAAAATATTCTTTAACGAATAGGCTAGTCTTTTAATAATCTCATGTTGCAAATAGGAGAGATCTTGCGCTTCATCCACATTAATGTATTGATATTTATGGCGATACATATTTAAGAAGTCTTGCTCCTGATCAAAAATTTTCAAAGTCTGGACCAGCATATCATCAAAATCAATACACTTATGTAACTGTTTCTGTTCTTCATAAGTCATAAAAATCTCTGGAAAATTTTTAATATTGGTTTTAAAAGCATCAATCTGCTCACGGGTATACAACATATTCTTTACATATCCTATTGCGTTAGATAGCTCTTCAAGCAGATCATCCCCCAAGTATTCGTTATTAAATTGAGTGTAAATCTTTCTCAACATTTGATTCTTTGAAAGAAATGAATTATTCCCTTCCAGCAACTGAGGAACTCTGAGCTTCTTCCGCTGATAATAGATCCGCAATACCGAATAGCAAAAACTATGAATGGTGGCAAACTGAATATTTACTTCTTTAGTATAACCAAAATACTTTTGAAACCTACTTTTCATATCCTTCGCCGATGCTCTGCTAAATGTTAAGGACAGAATGTTCTCGGGAAGGATCTGGTGATTAAAAATCATATTTGCGCACCTGGCAACGATTACTGTCGTCTTCCCCGCCCCTGGAACAGCCAATAACAATACTGGTCCGTTAATTTTTAAAACAGCCTTTTGCTGTTGTTCATTCAACTCTAGATCATAGTTTTCTGTAACAAAGTTCGATAAATCCAACCTAAGGTTCCTCCATAAGCTTTATGTGTTTCCGCACTCATTCATCCCCGGATAAATAGATTATATCATTATACTATGTCAAAACAACAAACCTTTTCATCACCAATTAATCAACTGCTGTCTTTTAATTTTCTTTTCTATACGGGCTAAAAGTGCTTTGTCGCTGTCTACTGCATAAACCTTTCTGTCAGGCGCAGTTAATTTTGCAAAATGAACCGTTATAATACCCGCTGCCGGAGCCAATATCAGCAACAACATCGCCGCTTCTTATTTGTAGATTTTCCAGAACCTTTTTTGAGTTCTTTTTTGCTCTATTATTAAGCATGACATCCTTAATTCATGTTAGACACATCTATATTTCCTCCCTCATTTCTTCTGCCCAAGGTATTTGTTCCTTAAAAGCCTTTATCTTTTTGTTCAGCCCCAAGGCAAGCACTGCAGTTAAAACTACCGACAAAAGGTCCGCCGAAGGCTGGGCCCAGATGACACCCTCAAGTCCAAACAAGTGAGGCATGATCAAAATAGCTGGGATAAAGAATAGCCCCTGGCGGCTGATGCTAAGAAGCCCGCCTTCTTTTCCGCGTCCCATCGCGAGAAACAGTGCCATGTATACCATTTGGAAACCATATAAAGGAAAGATGATCCCATTGGCTCGCAGAGCCCGGACACCGATGTCAATTAGCGCCCTGTCGTTTTCAGAAAACAGCGATATGATCTGTTTGGGGATAATGATGATCAAAAGTGCCACGGTTGCACAGAATATGGTTGCCCATTTAAGTGAAACCTTCGTCGCTTCATTCAACCGGTCATAATTTTTTGCGCCGTAGTTGTATCCCGCCACCGGCTGGAAACCTTTCATATAACCGAACACCACATAAGTACCAAGCGTCATGATGCGGGTTACCACGCCGACAGCCGCAACGGCCGAATCGCCGTATACACTTGCCGCCGTGTTAGAAAGTCCCATTGCCGCACTGGTTAATATCTGAAAGACGAGGATAGGCACTCCGACCTTGAACACTTCCCCATAGATTGTGCCGCTAAAGGTAAAGAGTCGGGAGGAAAAACGAAGATAGCCTTTTTTGCTAAGGATAAACCATAAATAAAGGCAGGTGGTAGCGGCCTGAGAGACGACTGTTGCGATGGCGGCGCCCCGCACACCGAAGCCCAAGGGAAAGATGAAGAGCGGATCGAGTATTACGTTAAGTCCGCCGCCGATCAGCATGGAGATCATGGTCAGCTTGGCCCTTCCTTCGGCAGTGATGATATTGTTCATGGTGACATTGATGATATTCAGGATGGCGCCAGCAATGTAGATGAGCGCATACTCTCTGGCGTATGGTAAAATCGTTTTCGTCGCGCCCAAAGCAACCAGTATGTTATCGAGGAAACACAGGGAAATCAAAATCGAAACAACCCCAATAACAAGGCTGGAAAACAACGCTGTCGACGCCGTTCGGTTTGCTTGGTCGACATTTTCCTCACCAAGGAGTCGAGAGATATAAGACGCCGCGCCGCTGCCAAAGGTCATCCCTAGCCCGACAATAATCTGCACGATGGGGAACACGATGGACACTGCCCCCATCTGGCTGGTGCCAAGCCATCCAACAAAGTAGGCGTCCACTACACTGTAAAGTGCCGAAACCATCATGCCGACCATAGTAGGCACCCCCAGCTTAATCAATACCTTGGGAATTTTCTCATCCCGTATCATTTGAAGCTTTTGATCATTTAAATTCATACTTATCAAATCCTTTCATTAAGGTATAGCTACTATACGCTTTGCTTAAAAAATATATTGTTGATTCCTTTTCTAATTGAGGCGGTTTAAGATAGCCTACAACAAAGAGTGTAGTAGCTATACTCTTTGGGTAAAAAGACACTCTATTCACAGATGAAAGCATAATATTATCTCCCTTTTCAATCATAAATCTGTACGATCTTCCTTTTCAAAGGCGTCGATTTTTCCATCCAGCGAATTCAGAAAGTCCTTCAGAAACATTTTCATTTCCTCTGTGGCATTTCCGAGCGCCGCGTTAAAAAGCCCGTCGAATTCCAGATGCAACTTTTCATGATGCAGGTAAGCCGTTTCGCCCTTTGGTGTCAGCCGGAGCACCAGCCTTGATAAGTTGCTGGGGTCGGTGTCCTTGACGACCATGCCCTTGTGTTCAAGCTTCATAATAATCTGGGAAACTGCGCCTTTCGTCACGCCCAGCATATCTGCCAAACCCGTCACGTGAATGCCTTCATTTTCTTTGATGGATTTGATCATATGAATTTCAGCTTCATATAAAGGCTGATCTGTCCCGTAATACCGAGTTTTCCTTTCAAGCCCGGATATCTTTGTAACTACCCGCAAAAATGTGTAGCTGATTTTTGTTCTGTTTTTAAATTTCATGTTTATCATAAGAAAAGTATATAGCTACTATACACATTTGTCAAGGTATAATTTTATGAAGAATATTTCTTAACCTTACTCCAAAGTTTTTCAAACTTACTTTTGTTCATTATTTCATTCGTTATGAACTTGCCGTTATAAAATAGACTGTAAATTACGCAAGACAGACTTTGCGCTTCTTCCTTACTTTCTATTCTAGTCTTCATAAAGGGAATCCCATATTCATCAGCCATTTCCGCAATTTCCTCTACATAATGCTCGGTATATGGGCATTGATTTAAATAACCACAACCCCATTCTTATCTTTGGAATCCTTCAAACATTCTTTTAACAGTTTCTTCCCATACCCTTGTCCTTTATAACTACCTGCCACCCAAAAACAATTAATTAGCATATATCCCGAGGCGTCAATCGGCGCCCAGGCTTCCTCTGCATGCCCATATTCGATAAAGACCTTATGTTTTACATCTTTGAGCGACATGGAAGTCATCCTTAGCATTTACAAAGCAAAAATTAAGAAAAACCCAGCGAGGTAACCATATCCAGCCGCCGGGTTTAACCCAATTACAATTTTCCTCCCCTATTTTAGCGGAAACATAATTTTGGTCAGAAGCTCGCTCTCCGGCACTTCCTGAGGAGAGTTATAGTAAAACTCATAGGCCACTCCAGTAAGGGTCTGCCCTTTTTCCTGTACCCATTTGGTCATCGCTTCATATACCGGTCCGCACTCCTGGTAGGGTCCTTTATAAAGACAGGAGACTTGTTTCCCTCCAGGGATGACACTCGACTTAATCTCTCCTTGACCAGGAATCTTCTTTACCACAGGAAATCCCATCTCCACATCGAGATTCTCCATATCCATGTTGTAGTATGCGGCAAAAGCAGGACCGGAAGGCTGCGTTCCGTTTTGTTGCAGATAATCAATAATGGCGTGGTAAGCCTTGCCTAATTCTTGTGGAAGGTTAGTGACCGCAGTTACTGTGCGCATCGAAAGAACCGGTTGCTCTACCTCTTCAGTTAATTCAATCTTATAATCCATAATCTTACCCCTTTCAATGTTTATTCCATCCTGATTCCGTGACATCCTTGGAATACCATGGTAAATCGCGATAGTTTGCGATAGCGTTTACCCTGGTATGGATTTATAAGTCACGGATTCAGGTCCATCATATCATGTAAACATGACAACACTATGTCATGTTTACAGAGAATGTTTTTCATAAATTTCTTTTGCTATTCTCGCCACGATGGAACGAATATGAGGGGGGTTAATAACTTCGATTCCACTACCAAAACTAAGGATAAACCCATAAAGCCAATTATTTTCAGGAAGCGTCGTCTTCACTAGGAGCTGACCTTCTTGATTTTCGACCACATCTTCACCAAACCATTCAACAACAATAGACTTCATTTCCTTAGCAAATACCAACTCCAAAGTAACTAGATTTCCTGTTGTTTGCCACTCCCGGTTGAAAAAGGTTTGCTCTTCAGAAATAGTTCGCGGTTCGAAAAGAAGATTAGTTACTTGAAATTCTTTGATTCTAGAAAGCTTAAATAAACGAAAATCCTGGCGCAGATGGCAAAAGGCATAAAGATACCAGTTTTGCCCTTTTAAAATTAGAAAGTAGGGTTCAACTCTTCTCTCAGTCTCATTGCCAGTAGGATCCAGGTAGCAGAATAGAACTTCTTTATGCTCCTCAATCGCTTTCTTAAAGTCTGTTAGCTTTTCTTTGATTTGTTCAAAGTTAAACCAAGGAGAAGGGTCAATAATCAATTGCCTGGTTTTTGATTCCAACTTCTCTAGTTGTGATAGGTTTAAGATGTTCTTTAATTTTTCCAACAGAATCTCATGTTGACTTTCCGGAATTAATCGGGCCATTCCTTTTAAAGAAGTAATAATAGAAACCATCTCATCAGAAGTCAGGATGCTCCGGTCAAGCCGGTATCCTTCGGCAATCCCAATACCGCCGTTAACACCCTGATAAGTTACGATCGGTATCCCTGCCAGGTTGATAGCATCAATATCGCGAAGGATAGTTCGCGTGGAAACCTCAAATTTTTCCGCTAGTTCCTTGGCTTGGACCCGGTCTTTTCGTAATAATAGCATTAAAATTGAGAGCAACCTATCTAGCTTCACGATATCACCACTCTTATCCAACTAAGCCGGATACGAATCTCGCAGCTTATTCCAGCCACTCATGGCGCTTAAGCCTAAAAACGTTTAATAATCCACTGGATTGCTCAACCAGATTAGTAAATCTCTAGTCTTCTCATCACAAAGATAGTATACACTTTCCGATTTATACATGGCTTATAAGTATCAACACTGGCGCCCTGCTTTGAATAAAGAAGCAATTGCATATGTTCAACACCTCAAGTTTGTCTAACAGCCACAGTAGGTTTATTATATTTATTCTCCATCTTCAGCGTCAATAAATCCTTCTTTCTCCTGCATCATTTTAACATAGACGAGCAACTCTTTACGGGAGGTAACGTTTAGTTTGGAATAAATCCTTTTGTTATGGGTTTTGATGGTGTTGATGGACAGACACAGTATTTCAGTTATCTCCTTCGCTGTGTACCCTTCCATATAAAGATTGAATACGGAGCGCTCAGCGGGGGAAAGGGTCTCGATGTTTTTGACAAAGTTTTGGAACAGGGTGGAGGTTTCCGGCGCTTCATCCATCCGGAATGAAAGATCGTTGGACGCGTCTTGTGAAGCCAAAAAAGTAATTAGATCGTCGATTTCTTGAATGTTAGTTTTTTCATATGCTGAAACCTTGCCGGTTTTTACCATTTCAAGGGCGCCTACCACCGGCGCGACGTGTCTACGACTGATCAACAACGCTGCAACCACGCTGAAAACGAGCAACATAAGAAGTAAAATCAGAATACGCCGGTTCTGCCTCATCATCTTTGCCGCCAAATCTTGATCCGGAATTAAAATAGCCAGTACCCACTCATTGCCAGAAAACACTGAGTTTTTAGGGTAAAGGTTTATTTTTTGATGCAGGCCGGAATAGATTGCGCCGTCCGGAGACGAATAACTTAAAATACCGTTTCCCGAATTTTTGATGGACAAAAAACCTCCGATGCGGGAGGGCGTGGCTGTATAGTTACCGGCGTATAATGCTCTAGTCGCGTCGAGAGTATTGCCTTCTAAGGGCGCAAGCATAGCAAAGGCACGGGTGTAGGTAGAACTGGCGGGAGTGTTTTGCAGTTTGAATAACATCGCGCTGACCTCGAATCCGCAAACCCCTATAATACCATCGGAGGTAATGAGCGGCACGCACAATAACATGGCTTTCTCGCAGTCATCCGCAAACGCGCAGCCGGGGTTCCAGTAGTATAAACGTGACAATGGAAGATCGCTGCCCGCCGCCGCGTTTATGGTGGTAAAGAAATAATCGCCGGGCTCCACATCGAATTCCATTTGCCATTGGGGCAGTAAATTTAGATGTTTTTGGCGAGCAATCGATGCAGGGCCCCGTAAAAAGCGGACCGCAGGAGAAGCGAGGTTAATGATGTTTGGTTCCATGTTTTTCAAAAAAAGCCCGGCGCGGGAACGTTCCGCGATTACCAGTACCGGATTGACCGTGGCGTCCAGCGTCAGGAACACACCGCTGCTCATGTTTTTTTCCAGGGCCGCGATCAGTTGCTCCACCGACTGGCTGAGAAGCGACTCTAATAGCCGAGGATTATTCTTCAACTCGGAAGGGGTTAAGCCTTTGGCTTCCAGTCTTTCATCAATTTGTTCGGTTAAACGTTTGGCTAGCGAAACGCCCTCCACCGAGAGGATGCCGAACTCCCGCGATACACTCCCGGCAGTATGCCCCAGCTCGTTCTTTAAAAAGACCTGGCATTCCTTCCGCCCGACGGAAAAGACCCCGGTGGAGAAGAGAATCAATAATAGTCCGGCCATAACAGCAACCAGAAAAAGGAGGAAAAAAGCAAATGAGCGTCTTTGCAGGGAAAGTCCGTTTTTTCCAAACGAGCGGATTCCTTTAAGAAACTCCTTTAACGAGATGCTTGGCTTGAACATATTTCGCGCACCTTTCCCGCTAGATTCTTCAAAAATTGGCAAAGGCCCGATAAAGTTCTTCACTAATAACCGATACCGCTTTATGATCCCGCGAAATTCTCGCCCTTCCTTCCAGCATGGATTGCTTGATCTTGATCTCGTATTCTTTACTCAGTCCGTCGAATTTTTCATAGTTTGGTGGAATCAGAAAGGTATATTCCCCGTACATTTGAGTGGCCGCTTTTAGCAACTTCTTTAGATTCATATTTTTCACCGTATTGATTTCCTGTTTCATGTTGTTTTCAAAGGCTTTTTTGGTTACGGGCAGGTAACCGGTTGAGGAGACAAAACGCATGTTCTGGTCCGGTTGGGTGAACCATTTTAAAAATAACACGGCGGCATATTCTTTTTTGGGTGAAGAGCGTCCGACGCACATGCCTCCGCCCCTTTGTAAGGCGATTTTTTTGCCGCCCTTAAAAACCGGGTAAGGTAAGATAGTGTAGGTAGTAGCTTCAGTAGTATTATCCGGATAGGTAATACTGTCGCCGTAAAAAAGAATTCCCGCCGTCGATCCGGTTGAGCAGACAATCTCGCCTGTTTTGGAGAGATCGGAGGAGTAACCATTAGTTACCGCATAACCGCCCGCCAGCGCGGGGAGAACAGTGAAATCCCAAATACGCCGAAAAACACCCGAAGCGACATACAGATATTCCGGAGTCACAAATTCGCCACCCAACTGGGCGATCCCAACCTGGGCAATATTAAACCAGGAATCGGCAGTGTAAAACGCCTTACCGTCATTTTCTTTATTGGGGGTCAAAGAATCAGTCCACTTATAATATTTGACCGCAGCATCAGCGATCCCCTCGAAAGTGGCAAGGCTGTTAAGGGTAATGCCAGTGGCGGCGGAAAAGCGGTCAAATAAGGTCTGATTGACAAATAGGACCTCGGTGGACTTGGCAATGGGGAATACATAAAGTTTTCCGTCGGGGAGTCTGCCTTCCCCGATAAATTGGGGTAGATATGCTCCCAGTTCTTTAGCGGTGAATTGGTCATCCAAAGGGGCTAATAATCCCTGTTCGAATAGGGTGAGGGCTGTTTTGGGATAAGCGGTTACAATATCCGGCATCTCCGGGGCGCCGGGGTCGCCCGCGGCGATCATTAAAAGCTTTTCTTGGATATCTTTCGAGGCCGAGATTGAAGTGACACTTATAATGACGCCTTTCTTCCGCCCAATTGAGCTGTTAAACTCGTCAATTAGTCCATCCATAACTTTTTGCATCTGGCCGCCATAATTGTGCCACATGGTAATGGTCACCGGATTTTTCGGATCTAACCGTAACTCGCCACAGCCTGTGAGAGAATAAAGCAGTATACTGCCTAGTATTATTTGGGTAAACCTTTTTTTAAAAGAGAATACCTCAGTTAATTTTGAGAAATCGATCTTTTTTTGTAAAATCACCCCAAAAATCACCCCTCTTTTGAACCCTCAATCACCCTTCGGGTGATTATAAAAAACGGGAAACATTGTATAGTATTTGTAAGGGAAAGATCAACGTTTATATGTCATATTAGTTGCAATAAAACACCTGATTATTTTTATTCTATCAGTTAATTTAACTAAGTCAACTGGGTCAACTGAGGGAATTGCATAATTACTTAATTTAATTATGCAATTCCTTAAACAATATATGCTGTGTTTAAAATAAGGAGGACAGCGCTAAAAATGGTACTTTACGGAAACCGCAAACTACATTTAGAAGAAAAGAGTCAAGGCTATCTGGAAAATAATGAATTATTTAATAATCAACCACCGGCCTTCAGACAATCAGATTATATTTATCATCAGCGTAATGCTCTTGATTCAGCTGAATACTATTTCCGACGCGGTGTCGAAGCCGCCCAGCAGATTGGAAGCGACCATTATTTTAATATTCTTAACCGTTCATTTTTGGCATTAGTATATTCCAAGAAAGGGCGCTGGGTTGAAGCGTTGACTATCGGAGAGAAGGCTCTTCAGGACGCCCTGTCACAAGATGGAATGATTGCGCCTATTTGTGAGATCATCTTAAGCACGATTTTCATGGAGATCGGGGACCACAGGGAAGTCAAGAAACGACTGGAAATTTTGACGGCGTTAGAAAAGAATCTTCATGCATTAGAGAAGGATAGCGATGTTGCGTTGCGGAGTATTACATCCATAAAACGCGAAAAATTCGGATTAAAGCAAGAAGCGGTAGTTCAGGAAGAGACTGGTTCTTATTTTTTCAGTGTCCAAATGTTTGGGCCAATCCGGGTTTTTCATCGTGAACAGGAACTTGACGCGACCAGTTGGCGGACTGTAAAAACCCGCGATCTTTTGGCGTACCTTGCCCATCAGGATAAGCCGGTAAGCACCGACCAAATCTTGGAGGATCTTTGGCCGAATTTTGATCCCGATAAAGCTTCTGCTTTGTTTCACACTACTCTTTATTATTTACGGCGGCTTTTGCAACAGTTTACCAATAAAGAGATTATCATTCGCGGTTCTAAACGTTATCAGCTCCGGCCCGGAAGTATCCTAACCGACCAGCGTCAATTTAAAGAAATTGCTCATTTGGCCTTAGAGAAAACCATGACCGAAAATTTGGCTAATGAGTTGGAAGCCGCAATATTGCTTTACCGGGGCGATTATCTTGAAGACCTCGACTATCAATGGGTTATCCCGGTTCAAGAAGAATTGAGAAATTTAAATATCGAATTAAAACAAAAGTTAGCAGTTTATTACCTGAAAAATAAAATGTATTCAAGAGCTGTCACTCATTTACACCAACTAACGGCATTAAAACCTTACTCGGAAGAAGTATTACGGTTGTTACTAACAGCCTTTGCCGAAATGGGTGATCAATCAGCGGTAAAAAAACAGTATACGGTATTTTCCCAAACTATTTCGGAAGAATTGGGTTTACAACCATCTTCCGAGGTTTCGGCTTTTTATAAAAAAATATGTGCTATCAACGGGTCTTAAAACCTTTAGCTTCATATCAACCGCCAAGACTCCCCGCTTATAAAGCAAAACTTGACAAAAACCATAAGAGCTGGTCAGCTGCCAGTTCTTTTTGTTTTGGCAATTCTCTGCTGAGATAGTTTTACGCGTCCCCGATGGCGTAAAAATCTTAGTCTAAAAAAGCAGGGATAAGTGTCAGACAGACAGAATATACCTTGTATGAAAGGAGGTGGGTGTATGTCACGCACCTTAAACATTGCCCACCGGGGCGCAAGTTCCCTTGCTCCTGAGAACACTATGGCTGCCTTCAAAAAGGCTGTAGACCTGGGCGCCGATGGTCTGGAACTGGATGTTCAGTTCAGCAAAGACGGTAGGCTGGTGGTCATCCACGATGAGCAGTTGGACCGCACCACCGACGGCCAAGGCTTGGTTAAAGACTACACCTTGGCTGAGCTCCGAGAACTGGATGCCGGCACTTGGTTTTCCAGGAAATTTACCGGGGAGCCCATTCCCACTCTAGAGGAGGTCCTGGCAGAGTTTCCGGGTCTGCACATCAATATCGAAATCAAGAGCGGCGTCATCTTCTATCCCGGCATCGAAAAGGCCGTTCTGGATACCGTTCAGCGGTACAAGCTGGAGGAAAATATTCTAATCTCATCCTTTAATCATTACAGTTTGGCAGAGTGCAAAAAAATAAACCCCGATGTCCGCATTGGCATCCTCTACATGGCTGGGCTATATAAACCCTGGGACTATGCCAAGAAGCTGGGATGCTACTCGATTCACCCCCTGTTTTACGGGGTTCAGCCCGAGATCATCATGGGCTGCGAACAGAACGGTCTGGCCATATACGCTTGGACCGTTGATGACCCCAAATTCATGACTGCACTGGCAAAGGGCGGAATAACAGCAATTATCACCAATCGCTGCCAAGACCTTAAAGATATAGTGGAAGGAGATTAACATGAACAGAAGTAATTTCTCGTACGGAAAGATTTTTGTTCTGGGTCTGGGCTTTGGAGTTATCTCTCTGACCTGGGCCATTTACAACGCCTACGTGCCCCTGATTCTTGAATCTCTGATGGAAGGAGTTTCCTACCTCAACACCAAAGTTGGCATTATCATGACCCTGGACAACATTGCCGCCATCAGCCTGATTCCCCTGATTGGCGCCCTCAGTGACAGGACATGGACCCGAATTGGCCGGAGAATGCCCTTCCTCCTCTTCGGGATGCCCATCGCCGCAATCTTCTTCGCTGCTATTCCTTATATTGACTTTTCTATCTGGGTCCTGACTCCGGTTATTGTCATCATGAATATTGCCATGGCGACATTCCGGGCCCCTACCATTGCCCTGATGCCAGACCTGACCCCCTCGCCCCTGCGCAGCAAGGCCAACGGCATTGTCAACTTCATGGGCGGTCTGGGTTCCATTGCATTTTACGGAGTATTTACCACGCTCTTTACCGAAGAAAAGGGCAATATCTACACCGACTTCCCTGTAGCCAGTATCATAATGATCATTGTCCTCCTGGTTCTCTTAATAACCATCCGCGAACCCCGAAAAGAATTTGTCCAGTCAGACAAACGGCAGGATGGTATCTTCAAAGCCCTCCTCACCGTCTTACGGGAAAAAGAAGCCAGCACCAAACTACTCCTGGGCGCCATCTTCCTCTGGTTCATCGGCTGGAATGGCGTGGAAACATACTTCACCCTCTATGGCACTGAAGTGTGGGGTCTGGAAAAGGATGCAGCCGCCCAGTACCTTACTTACTTCTCCCTGACCTTCCTGCTCATGGCCATCCCTAGCGGCTTCATTGCCAGCCGTTTTGGCCGCAAAAAAACAATTATGCTGGGCCTCGTGGGGATGTTCATCATGCTGAGTGTATCCACCATGGTGGGAGTGCCCTGGCCCACAGCAGCAATTCTGCTGGCCACCGGCGGCCTTTTTTGGGCCTTGGTCAACATCAACTCCTTCCCCATGGTAGCCGATATGGCTCCGGTAGCGCGACTGGGATTGTATACCGGACTTTACTATTTCTCCTCCCAGCTGGCAGCAATCCTTGCCCCCCCAGTCTTTGGCTTTGCCATGGACATCACCTCTCGCAAGGCTATGTTCCCCATGGCTGCCGTTGCTTTTGTCCTGGCCTTCCTGATGCTCATGGGTGTGCGCCGGGGCGAAGCCGCTGGCCAAAATACAGCCGCCTAAGAGAAATTCCCTCTGTTTCGAGGGAATTTTTAAAATCTAAAATTTCTTCGATTCGTTTACCGGAAATAGAGCCAATGAGCCTATGTGCTCGCTCGCTCCTAATATACATAATTATTCTCTCCTAGATTCAAAATAGCCTGGTTCTCTCTAGGGATGCATCTTTCGTAGCTCGGCTCATAGCTGATGATCTCCAGTTTTTTTGAAGGTAATCATTAACGCTAAGAGCGCCAATACTATACTGGAAAAACAAAAACTCTCGTTGACGCCGATTCTTTCCCATATTTGACTGACCGCCAGCTGCCCTAGAATGCTTCCTAGCGCCAGACTTATTCTAAATTTAGATAACCTCTTCCCGATACCTGTAAATAGGCTTCTGTTAATTCGATCTCGGGCATAAATTTCAGTCACGGAAGAAGTCAGCTCATAACTGAACCAAATAGCAATGATAATCTTCAACTCTTCTACTTGTGTAAAGAAGGCTAATAAAATAGCTTGTAATAAAAGGGATAGAATAAACATGATTTTTAACGGTATCCTTTTAAATAGGGTGTAGATTCTAGCGGCGACTATATTGGAAATTCCATAAACAAGAAAGAAAATCAAACCGATATCTTGAATCTTTACTTGATACTGTTCATGTAAAAAGATAATCATACGATTGGTGATTAAAGCAATCGCTAGCGCTTTAATCGTGTAAAGCCAAGTAATATTTTTAAGCCGATTCAAATCGAGCGGCTCTTCTTTCTCTTTCCTCTTTTCAACCAATATGTTTTCGAGTCTTAACAGATAAATAGTTGAAAATAATTCTATTAAACCCGAAACAATAAAGACCAAGGGAATACTCTCCGTATAAATATATAAAAACATTAAAGCAAAACCACCGACTGAGGCTCCTACACTAATTTTAAGATTTTCTTTAGCAAGAAAATCCTGGTATGCATTCTCCCTAATCGCCTCTCTTACATAAGGTTCTAATGAACTTTGATACAATTTGGCAAACAATGATTTAAAGAAGATAAAACCATACAAAAGATAGATATTTTTAGCCAACCCATAGAAACTTAAAAAAAGAGCGGAGCCAATATTGCCGATAATGATTAATTTCACCCGACTCGATCTATCACTTAAATCCGAAAAATAATAATCAATAACCGTATTTATAATAATGGGAATAGTAAAAGCAATCGCCACTGTGAACATATTTTCCGTTTTATCCCAAAGATAAAAAGAGAGAAAAATCGCAATCACACCGGAATCAAAATTACCCCAAAAACTATGTTTTAATAGGTTATTGTATATCGTTTTTTCTATTTCACGAAGCCCCAATCTTAGATTAGTTGTTATAGAACCCAGGTTCAGTTAAAAGGAGGTCAGGCCAGCCAGCTTTGCTGGTTTTTCATAGATTACCTTTTAAACCAATTTCAGCGGCCACTGTCCGCATACCCGCTATCGTTTCTTTAATCACTTCATTTAAGTCCATCCCCATTCTCTCGGCGCCCTCTGTGATCACTTCACGGTTCACTCCCGCGGCAAAGGCCTTATCCCTCCATTTTTTCTTTACCGATTTCACTTCTAAATCCAGTAGGCTCTTGCTCGGTCTGACCAGCGCAGCAGCAGTAATTAGACCGGTTAATTCGTCGATCGTATAAAGGACTTTTTCCATACGATGAACAGGTTCAACCTCAGAACATAACCCCCAACCATGACTCTGCACCGCATGAATATATTCTTCGGGCCAACCCTCTTCCATTAAAATCTCCTTAACTTTTGAACAATGTTCTTCTGGATAACGTTCATAGTCTAAGTCATGAATTAAACCGATTATTCCCCATTTTTCTACGTCTTCTCCAAAAAGCGTGGCAAAATGTCTCATCACCGCTTCGACTGCCAACGCATGCCGAATCAGACTCTCATCCTGATTATATTCTTTTAACAAACTTAGGGCTTCATCTCTATTGATCTCTTTTTTCATAACTATGCTCCCTTTCATTAGCTTAAGGTATTGTTAAAGCCAACTCCTCTAATTCATATTAATAAAACAACTTGCTGCAGATGTCAAGTAAACCGAAAAACCACTATTTAGATATCAATCGATTCCCTCCGGCCTATACCCCGGTTTTTTATATAAAGTGTCTTCGCTGGCGATAATATGTGGCATTAATACTTTCCTCCTTTTAATTTCTTCCCTACCATTGTAAAGATTTAATACAAACAACTCAATACCCAGTCCTTCCGGCAACACGCAAGATGAATGATTGAGAAATTACTTTATTTATGTAAGTTTTCTCGTAAAAAAGTCACGGTCTCCGCCAAAACTTGCTCTTCCCAGTCATGACGGTTATAAGTATGATCAGCTTCCTCCACATAGATCAACTTCGCCCGCCCAGAAAGAGCCGCTTGGTATTTTTCCGCTGTAGTTGGAGGCACGGTCTGATCTGCGGTCCCGTGTAAGATTAAGACCGGCCCAGGATAGCTTTTCACCGTCTCATAGGTGTTCCAATTAGCTAAATCTTCATAGAAACGATGGTTTAGCCACAGGCCGCCAATATCAATATTTTTCTGTTGATTACATGGGAAAGCTTCACAATCTTCTTTACTCCGGTAGATACCGGCAATCGTATCAATCCCCGCCGCCGACCAGAGAACCAAAGCTTTAACAGCTAAAGGGCGGGTTCCCGCCAAAACCGAAGCCACCGCCCCTCCCATGCTTAACCCGGCCACTCCAATATTTTTCGGATCAGATGTCGGTAATTTTTTAACAAACTCCAGGATTTGCTCCGCTTCAAACACCTCAGTGCTGAAGGTCATCTCTTCAAAATCACCGTCACTTTCACCGGAACCAGAGAAATCGAACCTAATTACGGCCAAACCCTCAGCTGTCAACAAACGAGATAATTTAAGAAAGATACGATGCGGTTCCAGCTTATTTCCGGTAAAACCGTGAAACAGAACCACTGTTGGATATTTTCCCTCTTCACCAGGGCGGTGATACATCCCACGTAATGTTTTATCTTTAACCCTCAATTCAATCGCTGTTTGCATTCTACCATCTTTCCCTTCACTAAGAATTCCCTGCGCCACTCTCACTTTTAAGCCTCCATGAATTAGAACTGGGCTTTTATTTATCGTCTACTATGTGGATAAAGCCGACCTTTTATCAGGTTGGCTTTATCTCGTTTTAAAGAGCAAAAAAGATCAGCGGCATTGCTTTCCTTAAAAAAATAGATGTTAAAAGATTCTATTTTCAGGAATAAAAGTCCTTTTTTATACGATAATAATCTCATCGATTTTGAGTTTTTGCCTGAATTCTATGTCATAAGGCTCTGTAAGTCTGATGCTTGAGAAAGGACTATAGAGCCAGGTGGAAGAAGCTGGTTTTCAATTTATACCTTATTTTGCTTCAATACTAACCCTTTTTTCTCCTAAAGACTGAGAGCAGATTATAACATCGATCCTGCCAGCCTCATTTATGGTTTCCACCCAAACCGCGATCGCACCGCCTTTAACCACCACTTCTTTGGGGCCTTGCAAGCGACCGGGACCATTCAACTCCAGTTTAATAATCTCATCGATAAAGGGGAGTAAGTTCCCACATTGGTCCAATACTTTAATAATGATTCTTGTCGCATCTTTCTGGGAAGAGTCGAGGGTTAAATCATCCGCGGTGACGAATAATTCGGTGGGAAGCGGATTTTTACAAAACCGCTTTTCTATGATGGCTTGATCCCGATAATAACCAGTAATGACCGCATCCTCCCAGGTCAAGCCCCAAGCGCCCACCACTTCAGGATTTATTGCTGAACAGTCGATAATAACCGGCGGATAAGGAACCCCTTTATACTCATCCTTCTCAGGATATATTTTCTCCTCCAGTTTCTCCTTGCCAAATTGGAGTTGAAGATAATCACAGTTTGTATAGATAACCAGCGGAATTACCCCGCCAATGCTCCTTTCTCCCCGTGCCCAGAAGGTGACCGGCTCCAAAACCGGCTCAATTTCCGGCGAAATCTGCGACTTATATACATAAGAAGCGAATTTAGGGATCCGGAACATATCCATCACTCCATGATAGCAGATGCGATCGCCCGATCCGAAATCTTTATGGGTATTATAATCAAAAGCACACCAGCCGATCGTTCCGGAAATAGAATCATCAAGTCCGGCCGCATTCAGAATCCGCAAATAACGGAGAGAGTGTTCCATTTGCCTTTCTTCCTGGTCAAAACGTTTCGTTGGATACATGTGGCCATTAAACTCCGTTACCAGATACGGAACTTTATGAGACAAGCCGGTCACTTCTTGCTGGTCTCGAAGGGGCTTTTCTTCTCCGTTATGGATAAAATCATTAAAAGTATACACATCTTCCAAAAGATTACTCCCGGTGATGTATCTCACTCCTCCGGTCTGCCGGGTAGGATCTAATTGCTTAGCGATGCGATTGGTCTCCGCGTAAAATTCGTCATCATCCCGGGATTCATTAACCCGGACTCCCCAAATCACAATCGACGGATGGTTCCAGTCCCGTTCAATCATTTCCCGGAGGTTTTCTTTGGCGATCTCTTTCCAACCGGCATCACCCAGATGCTGCCATCCAGGAAGCTCTTCAAAGACCAGGAGCCCAAGCTGATCACATCTATTCAAAAAATGTTTGGATTGAGAATAATGGGAAGTTCGAACCATATTAACATGTAACTCGTTTTTTAAAATGTCAGCATCTTTTTCCTGTACCCGTTTAGGCATGGCGTAACCCACATAAGGATAGGATTGATGTCTGTTTAAACCAATAATTTTCAGTCTCTCACCATTAAGGTAAAATCCATCTTCCTTAAATTCGGCTTTTCGAAAGCCAATTCGGTCGCAATATTGATCGGTATGGTCATCAAGCGTAAGCTCTACCAAAATCTCATACAAATTCGGTTGATCCAAACTCCATAACTTAATGTCTTTTAGACCATCCAAAGTAAATTCCCAAGCATCATGCTCTGGGTCAATCTGAACATCAAAAGATTTAATATGAACCACTCGCTCACCAGTCTCCTTAATCACAATCTGAAACGAGCCGTTTCCTTTTACATGACGCCCATTTTCCAAGAACACCTTAACCCTTACACTTTTTTCAGCCTTCAAAACATCTTCGGTTTCAACCTTGATATTTTTGATCAAAAGATCGTCATAAATACCGAGGCTCACTTCCCGGTAAATCCCGCCATAAGTTAAATAATCGATCTGGCCGCCAAAAGGTGGTATCCCTTCTAATTCAGTGGAATCGACTATCACTGTTAGCATATTCGTTTCCGTTTCAAACGAATATGCCTGATCAATCCTGATCCGAAAAGGCGTATACCCGCCTTTATGTTCTCCTAATAAATGGCCATTTAAGTATACCCGAGCGTAAGCCATAACTCCCTCAAAATGAAGGTATATAATCTTATTTTTAAATTCTTTAGGAATATTGAGGGGGTATTTATAGCACGATGTAAATTGAAACATCTCTTCATCAAAGTAATTATAAGGTACTTCTATGTTTGTATGCGGCAAGTTTATCTTTTCAAATCCCTCTAGATCATCCTGCAGTTCCAGACCACTTTGATAATCCGATTTATAGTACCATCCATTGTTAATCTCAATAATTTTTCTCATCCGCTTTCTCCTATTACTATCTTAATGATCCAGTGATCCCTTGTACAAAATAGTTTTGTAATCGAAAGAAAATAATAATCATCGGTAAGGTGGAGAGCATAATAGCTACCATGATCAGACCATACTCTGGGAAGTATGCCGAGGACATAGTAGAAATCAGTAACTGCATAGTTTTATTTTGATTGCTCTGTAAAACGATCAGTGGCCACATATACCCATTCCAGCTAGTCATAAAGGAATAAATTGCCGCCGCCGCATAGGTTGCTTTCATAGAAGGCACAACTATGGAATAGAAGATCCGTAATTCACCCGCTCCATCCACCCGGGCGGCCTGAATAATCTCTTTGGGAAATGACTTAAAGCTCTGCCGGAAAAAAAAGATTAGAAATACTGAAGCCAACGTCGTCAATATTAACCCTGCGTGCGTATCTAGCAAATTTAATTTGACAATCAATTTAAAAAGAGGAATCATTAACGCCGCAAAAGGAACCATCATGGTCATGATTACTACCCCGTAGACTTTTTCCCGCGTCCTTGAAGTAAACAACTCAAAACCATAGCCTGCCATAGAGGAGATAACCAATTGTCCAATTACGGTTAAAATTGATATTTTTAATGAATTCAAAAAGATCCTTACCACATCATACTTTGTAAAAAGGGTTTTGAAGTTATGAAAAAGTTGGTCCCCAAAAGTTATTTTACCTTTGATGATATCCAACGCACTATTTGTTGTCCCTACTACCATCCAATAAAATGGGAAGACGGCTATAATAAACGCAATGGTAAGAAAAGCATACTGGAATATTTTTACGAGTCCATATTTTCCTTTCATCTCTTATCACCTACCAATTTAAACTGAATTATAGAGAGGATCGCCACCAAGATTACGATGACGTAAGCTACGGTAGAGGCATATCCAAAGTTGGGCATATACTTAAAACATAAGTTATAAATATAGACTGACATCGTCAGCAACGAATTTGCCGGTCCGATGGTAGCTGCTGTATCTACAGTTGAGGATAAACTTGTCGGTTCATCAAACAGTTGCAATGTACCAATGGTCGAGGTAATGGCGGTAAATAAGATAATCGGTTTTAAAATGGGAACTGTTATGTACATAAACTGCCGTAGCTTATTTGCCCCGTCAATTTCTGCCGCTTCATAAAGTTCATCAGGAATATTTTGTAGTCCGGAAAGATAAAAAACCATGTTATACCCTGTCCATCGCCAAGTCAAAGCAATCATGACCGTAATTTTAGCCCAGAACGGATCTATCAACCAGGGAACCGGTTGGCTAATTAGGCGCATCGCCAGAAGAGTCTTATTAATGAACCCATCCAAGCTAAACATCATCTTAAATAGTACGGCATATGTAACCAAAGAGGTAACCGCAGGAAGAAAGATCCCTGTTCTAAAAACGCCTCTAAATTTGATTGACTTGTCATTTAATAACGAAGCGATGACTAAAGCTAGAAAGAGCATAATCGGAACTTGGATGATAAAGAAGATCAAAGTATTTTTTAGCGCCTGCAAAAACACCGAGTCTTTAACTAGCTTAAAATAATTTCCTAAACCGACGTATCGTTGAATCATTCCTCTTGAGGACATCGTCGACATATATAATGAACTTATAATCGGATAGAGCATAAATACACCAAGGATTATTAAGGAAAAGGAGATGAAAAACCACCCATATCTATTTTTTGAAGAAACATGTCCATGTCTTTTTACTTCTCTACCCAATCTTGGCAATTGTGGAATGCTTTCCATTATAATATTCACCTTTTCTTTTAAAAAAAGGAATAATACCAAACCCTCAGTATTATTCCTCTTTTCTTATTTCCTATTTACATTACCTCTTTATAAGCTTATTAATTAATAGTTAATCTGATTTTTTAGTTGCTCTTCTGCTCTCTTAAGAGCGGTATCAATATTAATCTTACCTGCTAAGTAATCTGGCATAACAACCATCATTGCTGAATCCGCCTCATAGGTAAATAGACCATAATTAATTGAAGGAATTTTTTTCATCCATGCGCATAAGTCAGAAAAGACCCTCTGTCCACCAAAGAACGGATCAGCTTCAGTATAGGCAACCCCGCTTTGAGACGGTAAATATGAACCCACTGCACCCTGAGCAACAAGGATTTTTTGATAAAAGTCCTGATCCGTCGCAAATATCGTTTTAAGGAAATCTTCAGCCACAGCCTTATTCTTTGATTTTTCAATAACATACCAACTTGATCCGCCTAGATTTGAGTAATTGACGGAAGATGCCAGATTCAATCTAGGGGTGGGAGCAACAGCCCACTTACCCGCCTGGTTTTTTTCAGCCTTAATTGTGCCAATAATCCAACAACCAGTAATTACTGACGCTGTCTCTCCTTTATTAAAGGATGCCGCCCACTCATTCCAACCACTGGTTCTTTTGATGATTCCAGAATCTACGAGCTTTTTATAGGTAGCGTACGCTTCTTTAAGCGCCTCATTTTTAACGATATTTGGATTACCATTCTGATCAAAGTACCATTGTCCCGCCGATTGCATCATAATTCTCATTAATCCACCGTCAGCAGTATCAAAGGCCATCATTGCCTTACCGGTTTTTTCTTTAACTTTCTTACCAATCTCAATAAACTGATCCCAGGTAATATTATTAAGGTCAGCTGGTTTATAGCCAGCCTCGGCCAGAATGTCCGTTCGATAAAATAAAGCGCTCACCCCTGAATCAAACGGAACTCCGTAAATCTTCCCTTTAAGGGTCATTAATTCGTTCTTATAACTAGCAAATTCTTTGCGATTAATCTTTTTAGTAAGATCGGCAAATGCTCCGGGATAAGCTTGTAAGTATTTCTGAGCATTATAATCTTCAATTAATACAATCTCTGGTAATCCCTCTTTCGTTCTAGAAGCTAAGACCGTATTAAGCTTCTGCTCCACATCAGCTTTAGCCATTTCAACAATTTCGATTTCCATATTAGGATAGGTTTTTTGGTACCTTGCTTTTGCTTCAGCCATAACCGGGATATTAAAGTTAGGGTCCCATGCCCAAATAGTAATTTTGCCAGAGTTTCCTCCAGCCATTACAGTTATTCCAAAGATAGAAAATAAAACACACATGACCAGAAACATACATGAAACTCTTTTCACTGCCTTTTCCTCCCTTTTTTAGTTTTTATCCATTCGCTGTGGATAATAATGGTTACACCTAAATATTAAATGATATTTTACAAAAAGTCAATAAGATTTTACTAAACATTTATTAATTACTTCAACCTACTTACCGCTAATTAAGTCTGATTATTTTCTTATTTTATCCAGTCCTGCCAGCAAGGCATTAAATCTCTTAATTTTAAACAAACCCTTTTATAAAAACAAGGGTGACTCCTTTTTCTAAGTAAATACATGACTATTCATTACTAAACTTTTACTTAAATTAGTTGTAAACTTATCTAAGATGGATTATAATAATACATAATAGATATCTCAAATATCAGCATTTATTGTAATAATTTTCTTAAAATTTCACTTTACTTGGCATTCCACAAACATTTTTTAATTAAGTATGCAAATATGTAAGGAATGATAACATAATGGCAACAATCAAAGAAATTGCTGAAAAGGCAGGGGTCTCTCCGGCAACTGTTTCCAGAGTGCTTAATCATGATACAACCTTATCTGTCTCCACCGAAACCAAAGTTCGTATCTTTAGGATCGCTGAAGAAGTAGAATATGTTACTGTACGTGAGAGAAAAAAGAATCAGGCCCAACATTCCCGGTTAAATATTGGAGTGCTAGATTGGTATTCTGAGCTCGAACTCCTTGATGATCCCTATTACCTTTACCTGATGACCACCATCGAAAAAGAATGTGCGCTAGCAAATATCGGTACTTTTAAAATCAATAAGATTAATGATAAATACCAAGTCATGGTTAGTAATCTTGATGGCATCATCGCTATTGGAAAGTTTTCTAAAGAGGAGATAAAAGAACTTGCAACTTACACAAATAATATTGTATTTGTCGACTCTTCTCCTCTGGAAAAAATTTATGATTCCGTAACGATTAATGTTAGGTTGGGAATTATAGAAGCAATTCAATACCTGATGGAACTAGGTCATACCGAGATCGGGTTTATTGGTGGAACTGGAATTGGAGATCATAAAGAGATGGCCATTGATAGTCGAAAAACAGTGTTCAAAACAATCACGGAGGAATACGGATTATTTAATCCCGACTTCATCTATATTGGAAGTAGAATTTCCCATCTTGAAGGCTACAATATACTCAATCAGGCCCTTGAATCAAAAAAATTACCCACAGCCTTTTTGATTGCCAATGATACCATGGCTACTGGCGCGCTTAGGGCTCTGCATGAAGCGAAGATAAACGTGCCCAATGAAATGAGCATTGTTGGATTTAATGACCTGGTCACTTCCAAATTTTTAATCCCGCCACTAACCACAATCAGAGTACACATGAACTTGATGGCCTTAACCGCGATCGACCTTTTAAAAGAGAGAATCTATAAGGAAAGAGTAATCCCCAAGAAGGTCTTGATCCCCTGCGAGTTAGTTATTAGGAAAAGCTGTAAAAAAAGAAAATAGTCCAGTCTAACAAATCTTTTTTACCGGTCATGAAACTTTCTCAGTCCCCTTATAACATGACATTATCATAGTCCGACGACACACAAAGTTTTCCTATACATTGACAATTGGTTAGTATCGTGTTATATTATGGTTAGTCGAATGTTAATGGCTGAGAGAGGAAGAGAAGGCTATTTTAAACATTTTGTGTTTAAGATGGCCTTTTTTTAGTTTCAGTGGTATTTACTACTGTTTATCCGCATGAAAGAGATGTATGTTAAAAATGAAGGTCGGCTACTTTCAAACGTTTACGATTTTACGATAAAGAGGAGGTGATTACAGAGAGATTCAACAGAAAAAAACAGTCTAGAAAGAAGAAAAGGAGAATGATAATGAAGAGATTTATTCTATTGCTAACTTTATTATTGGTGTTTAGCCTTAGTTTAATGACAACGGGCGCAGGTCCAGTTAAGATTGAGTTTTGGCATTCCATGGGTGGGCATAATTTGCAAGTAGTACAGAGTCTGGTTGATAACTTTAATAAGACACATTCAAATATTAAAGTGGAAGCGCAATTTGCCGGAACATATGAGGATACCCTGAACAAAACTCAAGCCGCTGTTCGCACAAAAACCGCCCCGCATATTATCCAAATCTACGAGATTGGAACCCAGGTCATGATCGACAGCGGGATCATCCTTCCTATGGAGGACTTGGGGAAAAAAGTCGCTAATGACCGCAGTTTTGACTGGGGTAAATTTATCCCGGCGATTTCGAATTATTATAAAGTTGGCGGAAAAATTTACTCCATGCCTTTCAATTCCTCCACACCATTGCTTTACTATAATAAAAATGCATTTCGCGCGGTCGGGCTTGATCCCAACAGGCCCCCAAAAACCTTTGAGGAATTAAAGGATTACGCTGCCAAGCTTACTATTAAAGACAAAAACGGGAATATAACAAGATATGGCTTTACTCTGGCCATAGTAGGTTGGTTTGTCGAACAGATGGTAGCAAATCAAGATGAAGTGCTAGTAAATAATAATAACGGTCGGACAGGGCGGGCAACCGAAGCTTTGTTTACCAGTGACGCTGCGGTGCGTTTTGTCAAGTTATGGGCAGAAATGGTTAAAGACGGGATCATGATTAACCCCGGAAGGGGCTGGGAAGGAGCAAAACAGGCCTTCCTTTCCGGGCGCGCCGCTATGATGATTGAATCCACAGCCCAGGTGAATAATTTTGAAGCCAATGCTAAAAGTCAAGGTTATGAGCTAGGCACCGCCTTCTTGCCTTGTCCCGCTGGAGTGAACCGCGGCGGAGTGATCATTGGTGGAGCCAGTCTATGGTGTATTGCCGATCATCCCACCGAAGAACTCAAAGCCAGTTGGGAGTTTCTCAAATGGTTAAGTGAAGCAGACCAGCAGGTGTATTGGTTTAAGAACACTGGTTATTTTCCTGTTACTAAGGAAGCCGTCGAAAATGTAATGTACGAGCGCTTTTTCGCAGAAAACCCCAATTACCTCACGGCCTTTATGCAATTAAACCAAGCTAAGCAAGGCTATCCCACTCAAGGGGCGCTTATCGGTACCTTCCCCGAGGTTCGGCAGTTACTTGAGGGGGCTGTTGAGGAAGTGTTACAAGGGAAGAAGACCCCTGAGAAGGCGCTGGCTGATGCCGCCTCTAAAGCCAAGAAGTCTTTCGCTGAGTATAACTCGTTATTTAAATAATTGAACTACGAGAGAAAAATGCTGCAAAGGATCATTCAATACGAGTGACGAGCGACCAATCTCACTTTTCGCACACCTTCTTTTACTATATATTGAATACGAAATGTGAGACCAGCAACGATTTTCGAGAGTATGTTCTAGATAGAATAGAAGTGCCCTTTCTCTATGAAGAGAGAGGGCACAAAAATTAATTGTAATGGGGGAAAGATCATTTTGAACGGATTTAACACAAAAAAGTCATTTCCTTATCTCTTACTACTTCCGTCAATGCTAGTATTACTTCTCTTCTTGTATTGGCCCACTCTGCAATCATTCAGCATGAGTCTTTACCGTCAGGCTCCGTTCGGTATAAGAAGGTTTTTTGTCGGATTAGAGAATTACATAAATATCTTCACTAACCCTGAGTATCTGAGTAGCCTGTGGTTAACGATCATTTACGCCCTCGTTACGATCAGTATTGGGCTAGTTGTTTCCCTACTGATGGCGGTGTTGTTAAATCAGAAACTCAGAGGGATTAAGTTTTACCGTCTGGTCTTCTTTATTCCGTACGCTATCTCCCCCGCGGTGGCAGGAGCCTTATGGGTCTTTCTCTTAAACCCCGTCGCTGGACACGTTAATTACTTTTTGTATAAGCTTTTCGGGATTCAACCTGATTGGTTCACCAACGGTACCTTGGCGTTTGTTGCTGTAGCGATCGCTACCATCTGGAAGAATATGGGTTTTAATATTATCTTTTTCCTGGCCGGGTTACAATCCATCTCAGAAAGTATTTATGAAAGCGCTAAAATTGATGGTTCTTCCCCAACTAACACCCTAATGAAGATTACAGTTCCACTTTTATCGCCCACCACCTTTTATCTCATTACGATGAATATTATCTTTTCGATCTTTGAGAGTTTTGGCACTGTTGATATTATGACCCAAGGCGGACCAGCCAATGCCACAAATTTCTTGGTCTACAGTTTGTATAGAGATTCTTTTATAAACTTCCGACCAGGATTAGCCGCCGCTCAATCCGTAATCCTCTTGTTTCTGGTTATTATAACCACTATTGTCCATTTCCGCTCTGGCGGTAAGTACGTCCACTATCAATAAAAGGAGGGTTTAAATAATGAAGACAATAAGGAAACAGTCCACTATTTGGATGCACATTCTACTTATTGTATTAAGTCTTTTATTTATGATGCCGATCTTATTAGGGATTAGCATCAGTTTTCAACCAAGAAGTCAGGTCTTTTCCTATCCCCCCTCCCTCTTACCGAAGACACTATATTTTGGAAACTTTTTTGAAGCCTGGAAAATGATTAATCTAGGTCGTTTATTATTCAACAGTCTTCTAGCTTCATTTATTGTTATGATTGGAAAATTGGTGCTCGGGGTCACCAGCGGATATGCCTTTTCACACTTTGAATTTAAAGGAAAAAACATTTTATTCTTTTCCGTTTTAATCACCCTGATGCTTCCCATGCAAGTAAGAGTAGTTCCCCTTTTTGAGCTTGTAAGCAGACTGGGGGGAGCAAATTCATATTCAGGTTTAGTGTTACCGTTTTTAGCCAGCGCTACAACTACTTTTTTAATGAGGCAACATTTTCTTACAATACCCAGAGAATTAATGGAGTCCGCCCAAATCGACGGATGTGGCCCTCTTCGATTCCTACTTACTATCTTAATTCCCTTATCAGGGCCTTCCATGGCCGGTTTGGCGACAGTAAACTTCCTCGCCATGTGGAATGCCTATCTTTGGCCTTTAATGATTATTAATTCGGACAAAATGAAAACCGCTCAATTGGGGATTAAAATGCTTTTTGCTAGCGCCCGGGAGCGAGAGTGGGGCATTATTATGGCTGGTACCATTATTGTGGTCATCCCGACTTTAATCATTTTCATTTTAGCTCAACGCTTCTTTGTAGAAGGCATAGCTACGCAAGGCATAAAAGGGTAAGGGCCTTTCTGGAGAATAAAGTCCTAATTTAAAAGAAATTTATAAAGTAACGACAGGATAATTACTTATTTAGTTTTCAAGGTCCAATGGGAGATTAAGACCTAAAATATTCTCCTAAATCTTATTATACGAGGAGCGACGGTAGTGAAAATAATTGCTCATCGCGGTTTCTCCGGCATTGCCCCGGAAAACACCATGGCTGCTTTCGAACGAGCCATAGCAATCAAAGCAGATGGCATAGAATGTGACGTTCATCTGAGTAAGGACGGAAAGATCGTAATTTGCCACGATACAACTTTAATGCGTACCACCAACGGTAGTGGCAGTATTCAAGATTATACCTGGGATGAACTGCAAGCTTTTGATGCGGGAAGTTGGTTCTCTCCAGAGTTTTCCAAAGAAAGAATTCCTTCTCTGGAACGTTTATTAAAGCTGGTCAGGAAGACGGATCTATTATTAAATATTGAGCTGAAAACAGAAACGATCTTTTATCCACAAATAGAAGAAAAAGTAGTGGCCTTGCTAAAAAAATTTGATTTAGTAGATCACTCGCTGATTTCCTCATTTAACTTTCAATCTTTATCAAAAGTTAAGGTTCTATTACCGGAGCTGGCAACCGCAGCTCTCATTAAATATCCGCAAGAAGTCATTAATTTCTGGGAGCAAATGTCGGCTCTCAAGGTAAACGCTATTCACCCCTGCTATCTGGGGCTCACTACCGACATCATGGATAAAGCGGAAAAAAGAGGATTTCAGATCAACACCTGGACACCCGATCAGCCGGAAGAGATCAGTCATCTACTAAAACTCCAAACGCATGGAATAATTACTAATTTCCCAGAGAAGGCGCAGCAGATTCTCCGACAAGAGAAAGGGGTTAATTCTGAGACTAGTCGAGATTAACCTTCAATCAATTGTCTATCGGACAAAGGAGAATTAGTGTAAAATTAATGGAAGAGGGGTTAAAAGTTGAGAAATAACGATGGGTATATTCTTTCGATCGATCAAGGAACCTCAGGAACAACGATTTTATTAGTAAATACAAAAGGCGAATCGGTTTACAAGTATTATCAATCTTTCCCGCAAAGCTATCCTAAACCCGGTTGGGTAGAACACGATCCTGAGGTTATTTGGCAGACTGTAAGCGATGGAATAAAGGAAATCCTTGCGCTCTCGTGGTTACAGGAAGAACAAATCAAAGCCATCGGTATTACCAATCAGCGAGAAACGGTAGTGGTCTGGGATCGCCAAACAGGTTTACCGGTTTACCCGGCAATTGTCTGGCAATGTCGACGGACAGCCAATTTTTGTGCGCAACTTACTGCCGAAGGATTGAATACGCCAGTCACGGAAAAAACCGGGTTGCGGTTAGACCCCTATTTTTCTGCTACCAAAATTAGATGGATTTTGGATCATGTCGCCGGAGTACGGGAACGGGCTCAGAAAGGAGAACTGGCCTGTGGGACGATTGATTCTTGGTTAATCTGGAAACTTACAGGCGGCTTAAGTCATGTTACCGATTATTCTAATGCCTGTCGCACTCTGCTTCTTAATATTCATACCAGACAATGGGACACCGAACTACTACAGGAGTTTGATCTTCCTCTGAATATGCTACCTGAAGTAAAGTCTTCGGTCGGATTTTTGGGTGAGACCGATACTACTCTCTTTAGTCGTCGGCGCCCGATCACCGGGGTGCTTGGTGACCAACAAGCGGCTCTCTTCGGGCAGGGTTGTCTGGAACCTGGCATGATCAAGAATACTTACGGAACCGGTTGTTTTATGTTGATGAATACGGGAGAAAAATGTTTTCTCCCTGAATACGGTCTTTTGACCAGTATTGGTTGGGTGATTAATAATGAAACAACTTATGTCCTTGAAGGCAGTGTTTTTACTGGTGGAGCATTAGTAAAATGGCTGCGCGATGAGTTAGGAATAATCAAAGAAGCCGCTGAGACCGAAAATTTAGCAAAAAAAGTTTCAAATACGAATGATGTTTATTTTGTTCCAGCTTTTACTGGTTTAGGAACACCGCACTGGGATCCATACGCCCGGGGAATAATCATCGGTTTAACCTGCGGAACAACCAAAGAGCATCTTGTCAGGGCAGCGCTAGAGGGTATAGCTTATCAGGTCAAGGAAGTTGTTGATAGTATGACCAAAATCACCGGATGTAAACCAGAATGTTTAAGAGTTGACGGCGGCGCCGCAGCTAACAATTTTTTGTTACAGTTTCAGTCTGATGTTTGTGGTCTGCCAATCCAACGTAACAATTCGTTGGAGTTAACTGGTTTAGGAGCAGCTTTTTGCGCTGGGTTGGGTGTGGGGCTATGGTCAGATGTCGATGAAATCAAAAATTTGGTCAAGATGGAGCAGCTCTTTAAACCAGAAATATCTGCGTCTGTCCGAGAAAAGCTCTGTGCTAATTGGTTGCGAGCCGTTGAGAGAGCAAAAGGCTGGGTGGGCTCTGAAAACGCCTGAAAAACCTCTCTGTTCTTCGAGGGAGAAGGTGTGCCTTTAGTGATGATTGAGAAGTCCTCATAACAGCTGATCTTCATTTCAAACCCTTTAGCCCGTGCTGCCACTTCTCTGCCGAGGAAAAATTAGTACTGTATATAAGTAGTAATTTTTATTGATTTATACATCATTATTACAAGCTGTTGAAAAGTATTTTCCCTACTTTTAGGGCCAATATTCAATTTCCAGAAATGTTATATTTTCTTAATAACGCCATAACTTCCTTACTGTATAATGTAGCCATGAAAGGAGGTGAAAAGAATGAGCGCATATATCTTAGGATTAAAACGGTTTGAGTATAAACTTTTATCGGTTCTCAACTTGATTACCGAGAAAAAATTTATGCGGTCAATCGTTTTAAGTCTCACTCAATTAGGTGACAGCATAACTCCATTGGTATTGGTGATGTTTTTCTCCATGCGAGAATCAACAAGAACGATCGCCCTGACCTTAGCCGCTGCCCATTTTTGTACCAACATTCCGGTGCAGATGATTAAGAATATGGTCGCCAGACCAAGACCTTATCAAACCTATAGTAACATCTGTAATAAGGGTCCGGCCCTCAAAGACTATTCGTTTCCGTCCGGGCATACCACATCTGCTTTTACCACAGCGACCACCCTGGCGTACTATATGCCGGGCGCATCCCTACTCTTATATGGTCTGGCGGCAATCGTCGGTCTTACCCGTATGCTCTTGGGCGTCCACTATCCGACCGATGTCTTAATCGGAAGCCTCATTGGTACTCTTATCCCCATAATTCTCCTTAGTCTAATCCCCTAAACCTCTCTTCCCCGGCAAAAACTATAAAAAAAGAAACCCCACCCCCACTCTCCCTTTCACCAATTTTGCTCCCTTTAAAAATTGAGTAACCAGTAGTATGAAAGTACTTACTCCACTTTTTCTATCAGATTTCCCCAGTACCGGGTCGGCATATGCTGTCTTTGTAACCTTTTATTTTTCCTTTCCGCAATGGCGATACTTTTAAAGTATTCGTTCCATAATTCCCTGTAAAATAGCTCTTCTTCCCCTTCGGCTCCGGTCTTGATCCCCTGTAAGGAAGCTTCCAATTCTTCATTCAATTCCACTAAAGTTACTAGATGACATTCCTGTCCATCGTAATAAGCTCCTAGCTTTCGACGGCGATCATGAATAAACCACTTTTGATCGGCATATCTGGCTCTAAAATGCGGGATTAAAAGAGCCAAAATATTATAATCAGGTTCGATCGGAGCATAATACAGGTCATCGTAGATCCGGCGAAACCGGAGAAATCCATGAAAACGGTGAACTTCATAAGCCACTTTTTTCGCGGTCTTTGTTATTTCCATAATCGTCTCATCACCAAAGTTGCCATCTATCTTTCTTCTTACTGCTAATGCCTTTTTTATATAGGACAAAATTGTCCTTTCCATTCCGGATTCGGAGAGATAACAATAAATTAGATTCTTAAAAGCCTGTTTAGAAAGGCGCTTTTGAAGAGTATACTTCAGTTTCCTGGCTTTTTTGGGATCTGTTTCTATTATTTTCACAGTGGCAAACAGAGATGGCATATAGCTTTCCCTACTAACAATCGCCTCGATCTCTTCCTTAGCAAACAAACCCTCGTATAATGCAGTAAACATCCCTTCCATACTACCATCATAAATATAGGTAAGCACTTTACATCATCCCCCCTCAACTCTGAACCAACCCAGCTTCCAAATTCAACGGCAACTGTTCGTAGGCAAGTTCCTGTTTTTTCCCCTCGTCCCTTAACAAGCAAGAACGGATCGTTTCCTCGTTATCTATCTTTTCCAAAAAACTGCCCTGACAGGTAATAAAATAACGGGCCCGTTTCATCACTACTCCTAATTTCTTTAATTCCGTAAACCCCAACCACCCCCACCGGCGGCTAGTTATTATTTTCCGCGCCGACTGTTGCCCAATTCCCGGCACACGCAATAACATTCGGTATTCCGCCTTATTGATCTCCACCGGAAAAAGATGAAGGTTACGCAAAGCCCAAACAGTTTTCGGGTCTAAATCATCGTCTAAAAAAGGAACGGTTGAATCCAGGATCTCGTTGGCAGCAAATCCATAAAAACGCAATAGCCAATCCGCCTGATAGAGACGGTGCTCCCTACGGAGAGGCGGCGCTTTAAGTACCGGCAACAATGGATTACTATTTACAGGAACAAAAGCGGAATAATAGACTCTTCGCAGTCGTACTCTATTATACAAGCCTTCGGTAAGTTTGAGGATCTGTAAATCCGATTCAGGAGTAGCTCCTACAATCAACTGCGTGCTCTGGCCCGCCGGAGAAAAACTTTTCGCGCTTTTGAACTTTTTTTTCTCCTCTTTATTTGAAGAGATCTTATCACTGATATAGGACATTGGGACTAAAATCGCTTTCCGCTCTTTCCCCGGGGCTAAAAGCTTCAACCCTTGCTCCGAAGGAAGCTCAATATTGACACTTAAACGATCCGCGTAAAACCCGGCCTCCCGCACCAAGCCCCGATCGGCTCCCGGGATGACCTTCAAATGAATATACCCATTAAAGTTATGTTCCAGACGGATACTTTTTATGGTCCGGATGAGGAGCTCCATCGTATAATCAGGATTCTTAATCACACCAGAGCTTAAAAATAACCCCTCAATATAATTTCGGCGGTAAAAATTAATCGTCAAATCCGTCACTTCTTCCGGTGTAAAAGAAGCTCTAGGAATATCGTTACTCCTCCGATTAATGCAGTACAGACAATCATGGATGCAATAATTGGTGTAAAGAATCTTCAAAAGAGAAACACAGCGACCATCCGCTGACCAACTATGACAGATTCCCATCGCCGCCTCAGCTGAATTTCCTAAACCACCCGGGGTATTTTTCCGGTTGCTCCCCGAAGAGGCGCAAGAAACGTCATACTTGGCTGCAGAAGAGAGAATTCTCAATTTCTCCTGCAACTCCATGACCACATCTCCTTTACACAAACTCAAAAGACCACAGTAACGAAAACATTCTCGTAGCTCGTAGCTGGTCTTGCCTTTCGAATTCTAAGGAATTGCATAATTCAATTAATTAAGATTTAGCGACGATATATTGTGGTTAAATACAAGCTAATTATGCAATTCCCTCATTCAATAAATGACTACTTTCCTGAAATAAAAATTAGTTAATTCGAACATTTGTTCTTATTAATTGTACCACGAACCTGTGTTCGAAGCAATAAAAAATGCCCCTAACTAATTTCCTGTTATGCGCCCTTTAACATCCGACGCTTAATCCCTAAATTTTTTCTCTAAATAAAAAAACTCCTTAGTTTAAAACTGAGGAGTTTATACTTAACCTTTTCTATTTCCCGCCTCCTTTATGTGTTAACGCGCCTTTCTTTTCTTATCATACCCACCATCATAAAGTCGCTAATCGCTCTATTATTTTTTCCTCCCACTTTGAACCTTTCAACTTCTCCAGCATCATTTCCAGCAATTCTTTTTCACCGGGGGTTTCTACTTTTTCCAAGGCAAATTTAGCTGAAGAGAATAGTTTCGCCTTCTCCACTTCTATGTACTTGTAGGTTCCGTAGTAGTAAATATCTCCCGCTTGAATGGTAAAGACATCATCTTCGGTGGGTTTATGATTAATATCATGAAATGTAACCTCTTCATTAAGCCGAACAAGACTATATTTTTTTGTATAAAAGGCCATCAACCAGTATTCTCCTGGTTTAGCTCGATCAGCGATAAAGAGACCATTGTCATAAGTATCAAACACTTCAATATCCCTGGGATAACCTGAGTATCCTTTTAATTCCGGAGGATACCTCATAAAGCTGACAAATGATAAGATAGAATTCGTTTCACTCATGTCGATACAGCCGAAAACTAACGCCTCTTTTTCGGGATCACCTTTGCTAGTTTTCGCATACAACACATTAGTGCTCGCCATAATTACAATCAGTAGAGTAACAATCATGGTTTTTAAAATAACTTTCATGGTTATGCCCTCCTATTATTTATTACGCTACATTCAGCTAAAAACCAACAACTGAACTATAGAAGTTCTATACTATACATTTTATAGGTCATTACTTGTACAACTATAAACCATTCACCTTAGCAATTATTCCCGGACTCGAGCACTGATTTTTCAGGTTCAAGCAGAACATTTCTCTTCCACAATAACCAATATGGATCCAACATAATTGCTTGTTTCCCTCGCTATATAGTCGCTTAGCGTTTAGCACCCAGTGAAGGAAGATGCCAACGTTTACTCATCTTTTAAATAGATACAATAATCTAATATCACTTTACCTGTATCATCGGGTTTGGTGAAGCGCGAACAATTATAGCGCTCAAAAAACCAAGGATCTTTTGCCAGCTGCCAGCCTTCCTCCACGATCTTGGAGACACACATGTTATGTGGTTCCTGCCCGTAAAGTTCCCCATTATCCTCCTGCCCGTAAATCCAACAAGTACCTACGTCACCCTTAGGAATATCAGCATACATATAGCCATCGGGAACCAGGGTATCTTCGGGAAAGAATATGCCAATCCAATATTCGAACTCACCCACACATCTCATACAACCGACATATGCATCTCCGTTTTCAGGCAGCCTCCCTAACTCTTCTAATGGTTTGAAATAGCCTTTCTCAAACCATTCGCTCCATTTTTTACCAAAACCGCCATCTATGCCTCTGTCACTGTCGGTATATCGCTTCCCGATCAAACGAAGCGCTGGAAGACTTTCTCTGTAAACCTTAATGATTTCGACCATCTGCATTACCTCCAGTTATATTAATAGCCTTCAATTCGACCCGTCCGAATAAAGATTGATATATTCATTTATCCCTGCTTCATACATTTTTACTGGTTCAATATTATCATGACCACCTAAGTTTACTTTTTTCATGCTAATCTTCCAGGTAACATTATAACTATTCCATATTTATAAAACATTACCTTCTATTTTAAAATTTGTTGTCCAGGTGAAATTGAATCTTAGTTTTTCTCTCTTCCTATTCTTCTAATAAAATCAAGCAATTCTTAAAGATGAGCATTTCGTTTATTTTGGTTTATGTTTTTTGCGGGTATCTTCCCATGGAAAATTTTCATATAATAAGGTAAAGTTGGTGGGGAAGATATAAGTTGCCATAGACGCCGCATTTTCTTCCCTTCAAGGAGGTAAAAGCATGAATGAGCCCCGGGTAATGATTAGCCCACCCCAATTTACCTTATGGCGTAAACTTGCTTACTCTTTCGGGGCTGATCCGGAGATCGCAGTTCGTAACCCATATGAAAAAAATAATACCACTATCATTGAGGTTGTGGTAGAAGATGCTAATCGGGCTCCGGCAGTCGCTGGTGTTTTAAATGATAAATATAATTTCGGTGGTATTCAAGTCAAGGTTAAAGTAATTGACCCAGAGGGAAACCGGGTTGACCCTCCCGATGTAACACAGCCGGGATTCTCTGTTCAGCAAATGATTGAAACAGCGCTCTTTGCCAATCCCTATTTTTACAAAGTAATTCCCAATCGTACACCGAGGGAACCTGATCGGGAATTAGTCGCTGTTTTTTATCCAAAAGTGATTCAGTTTTGGAATGATGATCTATCCGATTTTTTTGGATATGCACACTTTGTAGCGCAGGACGTATTCGCCGATGTAATGAGGAACCACTATGAGGACGGAACTCAATTGACCTTTACAACTATTGCTGGAAGAACCTTTCTCTAAGCTTTAGCTGTGGAAATAAGCTTATAGCTGCTCGATATACATCGAGCGGCTTTTTGCGCTTGGGTAGTATCAAGTAAAAAACCCGATAAATATAAATCACAATTCACCGGGTTAAATTTTTGTCCAACGTTTCAACATAGTTAATCCCCGTTAATGAATTCGCCACCGCGCATATGGGTTTGCTGAACTGATTTTATAGTTTATTTTTTAGACTATCAAGTTCTCTTTGAAGTTTTTCCTCTAATTTCTCCTCTTCGGCGCCAATCTTTTTTTGCAGTCCCCTTTCCAATTCCTTTTTCTTGGCTTCCAATTCTCTCCGCTTAGCTTCTATTTTCTGCTCTTCAAGATTTATCCGCGCCTGAAATTCATTCAGTTTGGCATCAACTGTTTGTTGATAACGTTGTTTTACCGCATCTAAAGATTTTTCTTCTTTGAGAAGCTTAGCATCGACCTCAGCTCTTAGTTCACGAGTAAAGCCGGTTACTTTTTCGCCGACGGTTTCTTGTAAACGATTGGAGATAATCTGGTTCAGGTTTGAGGATATTTTCATTTCTAATTGGTCTTTTATTTGCTCCAATTGGTAGTCAACCGTGACTTGATTTAAGTTGACAAGGGTGTTTTGGACTATTTCGGAGATCAGATCATCCGGTTCTGGGTTGCCGCTAAAATCCGTCTTAATATTATCAGCAGTGATTAAAACCTCCAGCTTCATGAGATCAGGATCCATTTTCGCCACAGCATTGATTTCGGCCCTGCCGGAAAGTATTTTCGAGGGCAGATATTTGCTGTCGCTTAAGTCCAACTGGGGCAAAGGTAAACCCTTTAGTGTCAAGTTAATCTTATCTTTAAATTCCGGAGTGACATGGTTGAGTTCGCCATCGAGCCTTAATAAAGTCTGATTGGGAGTTTGAGCAAAAAGCGCGGTAGTCATCGGCAAACCATAAATCGGAGGTTCGCTGGTAATGCCTGTTACGATACCATTAACGTAAAAGCCATCCATAGAAGAATCGGGGGTCCCTTTTCCGGAAACGGCAATCTTTTTGATTAAGAAACGGGGATAAGTTTTTCTGCCCGGAAAAACGATATTTTGCCCACCACGGGTTGGTTTTGCTTTAGGAGGGTTATCTCCTTTGGCCGGAAGTGACTTTTGAAGATAACCAATGACGTTAAAAATAACAGATGAAGCTTTAAACATGGTTTTTCCCAGAAGAGCCTCGGCATAATTAATGTTTCCGATATCAGGCAATTTCGCCAAGGCCAATAGCGCTTGATAATCAACTTCCGCCTCTTCTTTTAAACCTTTGATTGCATCCTCCAATGCTTGATTGTCCTTTTGAAACTGGTCATTAGCAGTCTGCAGTTCGGTCTGGATTTTTTCCGCCGCATCCCGAATCTCCTTGACTAAATCCAATTGCTCGTTAATTCCCATAAGATTATTGGGCTTTTTCAATTTTGCTATTTTATCATCCAATCCCTGTATTTCAACCTTAAGATAAGTAAGTTCTTCCAGGTTAGCATCCCATTTCTGTTGGTAGGCAGCAAGCTCCGACTTGATTTTAGCGGCAGAAAGATCAGTTTTAAACTGATACGACGCGATGATCTTCTCAAGATTCAAATTGTCAGCAATGGTCTCTGGTTTTAGGATCGGCATTGTTGCAATGGCTCGGCTTAGTTTGGACTGTTTTTTTTCTGTCGATTTAGGTGAGACCTTCTTTTTTAGTTTGCCATCAGTCCGACGCTTGCCATTAAAGATCAAATCTTCAACAACAATCTCATCAATAACTTTTTTACCTTCGAATAACGGTCCAGGTGCTAGTTTAAAGCTGATCTTATTTGCAGCAATAATATTCTTCCAAGTATCGGCAGGGTTAGTAATTTGGATACTTTCCATTTGGACCGCCAGCTTAAAGGGGTTGAGGCGAAAACCTTCGATCTCTACTTTAGCGCTGATAATCGCTTGCAAAGTATTTTCAAGGACCCGGGTAATAATAGAATTGCCCCAAAAAAAGCAGATCAGGCCGATCATTACTAGAAAACCAATTAGAATTAGTATTGCTTTATTTCTCATATTTGGCTCACCTTCTTTTACTGCAGTTTAATTTTTTGATACATTTGGAAGAATTTATTGGCTTTAATGATCTGCATGATCTTAAACTTGTTTACTTTATCCGCCATTTTTGATTGATAAAGCTTGACGATTTGTTTAAAACCCCAATAAACCGGGAAAAAGGTTGCCAACGACACTACCAAGCTACCCAGGACTACGGTATTATAAAATTTAGTCAGAGGAGCGATGGGGATGTTGTAGAGATAAGTCCAGATTGGTTTTAAGAATTCTATTTTTACCAGTAAAAAATAACCCAGGTTATGGAATTGGGGATCAAAAAAATAAGCAAAACAACTAAAGAAAAAGATGCCGAAAAGCGCCGTCGGAATGCTGACGTTAAAGATTAAAATAAGTACGAATACCAACAGATTATGGAGGGACCAGAACGGGGTCAAACCGATAATGGACCCCAAAGCGAAGCCCATAGCGATGTTATGTGGGTCTTCCTTGGATTGGAGGGTCTTTATTAATTTTGAGATAAATTTCAGCCAAAACAATTTTGTTTCCTCCTTGTTACAATAAAATGGAAGATACGCTATATTACTACAATAGATCAATTCAATTTCGAAACCTGCTTTCCTGCTTAAAAAGGAGTGGATTCTATTATTAACAAATTTTACTCGGTGATGACAAAAAGAGCATTCTATTGGTTATACCCTTTATTTTGAAGTCCACATAAGGACGTATTTGGTTGATAACAACAAATGACAACATATCTGCTATTCGATTTTGTCAAAAGAAGGGTTTTTCTTTAGTTGCCGTATATCGAAACGCCATTGAAGAATCAAGAAAGCTAAAACCAGAGATTCCATTGGAAGGAATTGACAGAATACCTTTAAGAGATGAGATAGAACAGGAATTATTTTCATCTCTTATATTAACCTGGCCTTTTGAAGAAATCCGGGAAAAGAAAAACCCTTGAATTTGTATTGCTTCTTCAAGGATTTAATTTTAAAGTTAGTTTTTCGATCACCTGGAATATCCGTTCTATTATTCTTATTGCGTAGAATTCTGAATCCTTGGCAATATAATCACAAATTCCTTCCAAATCATTAACTGCTGATTCAGTCCATTTTAGTTCCATTCGGGAAATATCTTTCTTAAAGATATAGTTAGTGTACCGTCGGCCCTCAGTTGAAGGTTATCCACGGAGGGACAACTTCTTTCATACTTTTGATTTCTTTCCTGTCATTTGGTTTATTTCTATTTTAATAATTTCAGTTTTGTTAATGGATTCCTTAGGAAAACTAAACGTCTTTTTCCCGGAATATTTGTCCATAATTATTTTTAAACTATTTTCCTTTTCCTCTAAATCATCCACAAAATAGGCCCTACCAAAACCAATAACACAGTAGTATTTTAAATCCCAATGACAAGCAATTTCTGATGGTACGAGTTCCACGCAAGATTCTACTTCAAAACATACTTCATTATTTTTCCTTAATATTTCAATCTTTTTTCCTTCCTTTGCAGAATGTAGCAATAAATAATTATCTTTATATCCAAAAATCATAGGCACTAAATAGGGCTTTCCATTATCATTAAGCGCTATTCTACAAACTAACTCTTCCTCCAGAATCTTCTCAAGAAAATCTTTTTCCGTTATTTCTTTATCATGTCTTCTCACTTATAAGCCCTCTCCTTCTTTTTTTGAATAGCGACCTGGATGGCCGCTTCAGTTCGCGGTATGTCATATATCGTTGAGCATTGCCGATGTTCACGCGGCTTAGAGGTGCAGTCCAAACCTTAGTGCGACGTCACTTGGGTTTGGACAAGCCTTTCCGACGGGTTTAGCCGCGTGAATATGGGTCGGAGCGCCGTCAGCTTTCTTTTTAACCAACCGGCGCGGAGCGGGAATGCCATGTTGAACTAAACCGCTTCGCGGTGGCTTTCTTATCTATTTACCAAGCTATTTACACTTTGAATGGTCTGTTATATAATTTACATAAGAGAATTAAGGATTTGGATATACTTATATCTCATTGTAAAGTTTAAACCATTGTTTATCTGCTGTTTTATAAGATAAAAAAGATTGAAACTCCATAAGGGACTATAACTCCCCGAGTGGTTTCGTTCAACAGCGTGTTTACAACCTTGAGCCAGTTAGATTTTTTACACCGACTCTGAGTTTTCTTCTCAGAGTATTCTTTTTTGGGGTTCAAGCTCGTAAACACTCCTATATGTTAGACGCCGTGCTTCTTTCAAAATCTCTTTGACACGTGGTTTCCTACGTATTATACTAACTATAGGGGGAATATTATCTATGAAATCATACTCATCAACAGAGTTAATTAAAATTCTAAATGATGATGGATGGTACTTCTATAAAGCTTCGGGTAGTCATCACCATTTTAAACACCCTATTAAAAAAGGCAAAGTTACCATCCCCCATCCTAGAAAAGACATCCCCTATAAAACTGCCAAGAATGCATGAAGCAGGCAGATATTTCACCAATGGAATAAAATCATTTAATAACAAAAGGGAGTGTACTTAAATTGAAAAAGGACCATTATATTTACCCAGCGGTTTTCGAATATTCTGATGATGGGATTTCCATTTCTTTTCCTGATTTGCCTGGATGTTTCTCCTGTGCAAACTCAGACCAGGAGGCAGTCAAAATGGCCAATGATGCACTTGGTCTTCACCTTTATAGCCTGGAAGAAGATAACGATGAGATTCCCGAACCAACCCCAATAAACAATATACACCTTGATTCCAACCAGGCCGTTGTACTAATTGAAGTATATATGCCTACAATGCGGGAAGCCATTGAAAACTACTCTATCAAGAAAACACTTTCTATCCCTCAATGGCTGAACAAGCTTGCAATAGAGAAAAACGTTAATTTTTCACAGGTACTCCAATCCGCTTTGAAGGAACGATTGGGCATAAGAGAAAGACCCTAAATTTTCTGTTTTTCATTCTTCCTTTTGCATGGCGTAGTTAAGGTAGGACCGTTGATTACTCAACGACCCCCTCACAGATCCCAGCGTACGGAACTACCGCACCGGGCTCTTCGCCAAGCCTCGCTTCCGCATCAGGCAGAATTCGCCCAGGAGTACCTAGTCCATTCTTCGGTAATCCTTGGTCTGGGTATCTCGTAGACTTGCGTCATCCGTGTAAACTCTGCCTAGTTATAGCTCCTTCGTTGGCTTCGACGATTTAACCATCGATACCATATCCTCATCGTAGCGCTAAAGTACTGTGCCAGACACCGGTAATTATCTGTTAATCATCAAATTTTCATACCATAAAAACATAGAAACTAAGTCAAATTATCTTCATATTTTTTCTTCAAATGTCCAAAATAAATTGAGACAACAACGTCAAAATATTTTGGATAAGGGAGAAAAGAAAAGAAGACGCCCATGGTTTTCTCCCCCAAAGCGTCTTCTTCTCCTTGAATGAAAATGGTTGTTTACCACCATTTCCACATTACGGTACAAGAATATTATCGCCGGGGAAAACAAAATTTATTCCCACTTTTTTTGACGTGTCCTCATCCTGGTTGCCTTTATCGTCAAAGATTGAGATTCCACGATTACTACCAGCGTAATGTGCTTACCATTCACGATAGTTTCGTGATCTTTATTAAACGTTACTATTGCCCGTCTTATCGAAGAACGGTTTCCCTTTTACCTTCTTTTTTGGCTAAACGGTTTCAGTATACTCCTGCCTTGATCCTATTTGTTCTCTTCCGCAAAATTATTACTATCTTACCTTCGGTTCGGATCGTTAACCAGTTAAAGGATTTATCAGTCCGGTTTGAATTCTCGGTCCAACATATCAGGTTTTACCGCCGACGGTTAAGCGCTAATCTTCCCCTAATCACCGGGTTTTTTAGTGCGAAAGAAATCCTGTTTACTCAAAACGACCCCATTGTTTTAATCCGACAAATCAGCCGCTATTGTCTGCCCCGTTTCTCCGAGGAGTTTTTTTCGTTTAATGGCTGTCATTTTCTCGAGTAGTATGGAATTTCTGCCCTTATTCCTTTTTATGTTTTTTAGGAAATTTTCATCCATTTATTATGCACAGCTCACTTTTTTACTACTTAATTTAATCTTTTCTACGGCCATATTCCCCATTTTCCCGTCACACAAACCATTTTATGTATCTCCTTCTCCTTTACGGGCAATCTTACCATAAAATTAAACTAAAGGAGGATAAAGGTGGACGATAACCTGCGCAATTAATTGGCTCTGTTTAAGTTTTCGTTAATTGCCCCCATCGTCAATGGTTCGCTTACTGAACCCGTAAAGGAGTATTTGGAAAAGGTTTGTGCCAAGACTTATGAGATTCCGGGAAAGGGACCCCGGGAGTTGTTTCCTAATACTATCCGTCGCTGGCTATTGGAATATCTCCGCTATGGAATCGATGGCCTAAAACGTAAATCTCGTAACGATAAAGGGGCATCGCGCGCTCTTACCCATAGATTGCCAGACAGATCCGAGAGTTTCGGCAGCTGTATCCGCATAAGACGGTTACCGCGCTTTATGCGGAGCTCTTAGCCAGCGGCTTGCTCGGCTCTCCTCCCGTTTCTTTATCCACAGTTGGACGGTATCTCAAGAAATTTGATCTTCAATCCGAACCGGAGATCGAACGCAAACGTTTTGTCTTTGAATTTGCTAACGATTGTTGGCAAACGGATATCCTTTCCGGACCTTACCTTACGATTGATGGTAAGAAGAGAAGGGTTTATGAGGTTCCCCATAATCCGTTTACTAAGGGACTACCCGCGCAGTATGTTTTTGAATCGGCGGATTACAAGCAATTTAGTTCCAGGATGGAGTATTTTAAATCGACCAAGGGGTTCGCTTGTGGGTACGGTGAACCGGGTTCTGGTAAGACTACTAGTCTCCGGGCTTTTATTTCTAAACTCAATCCTCAGCTTTTCCAGGTGGTCTATCTTCCGCTGTCCACCACTACGGTTCAAGAATTTTATCGCCATCTAGCGGTAGGACTGGGCTTGTTGCCGAAGTTCCGCAAGGTTGATCTTTTCCATCAAATCCAGGAGCAGATCGTTAAATCGGCTGTCCAAAAAAACTTGACGACTTTTATCATTATTGGCGAAGCGCAATTCATCGGCCATGCCGTCCTGCACGATCTTCGTCTGCTCTTTAATTTTCAGATGGATTCGAAGGACTATGCCTGTGTACTTTTGATCGGGCAGCCTCTATTCTTAAACCACTTATCTCTCCAAATTCATTAGCCCTTAAGACAACGCATCGCTATTCATTACGGGTTTAAGGGTTTATCCAAGGATGAAATACCATCTTACCTTACCGCCTTGCTGAAGGCGGCGGGCGTAGTTGAACCACTGTTTACCCCTGATGCCATTGAAGCGGTCTTCCGAGAAAGATTAACTCTCTTGCCGAAAAGTCTTTGCTCTTGGGGTATCAGAAAAAGACGAAGTCCATTGACGCTGAACTTATTCAGACTGTCCAGGATGACTCGGAACTAGTCGTTTAACGGCTCTTACCTGTCCGGAGGATAGGGCAATGCTGGGAAGCAACCTGAGCGCCGGCCAGGATTCTATAAAAGGGCGGAGTGGAGGTGCTAACCTCTACTCCTTTTCCCTTTGGAGAACAAATGCGATAAATCCACCTTCCTTTTAACGTTTAATTTGACTTTTTTGCTAGGTTTTCGGCTTAGAAGCTATTTAATGTGATGATTTTTGAGTCAAAATAGCGTGATTTTTTTCTAGTAATTTAATCTGACGTTTAACACCATTTCGCTCATTTGATCCGAGACATGGAGGTCGAGGTCTTACTTTATTCCTTCAATAAATTCTTTTGGGGTTATAATAACTGGTAACTCAATTTCAAAATCTCTAGCTTTTATATCAAAAAAGTCTTTATCTCCAGTAATAATCATATCAACTCCTGCTACTATAGCTGACACCAAAATTGGCAAGTCGTTTTTATCCCGAATTTCCGGATAATCTTCAGGATTTATATCCAAAGGTGTATAAACATAATCATAAGAGTACTTGGCAAAAAATCTCTTCAGCAAATACTTTTTCCCTTGAAACTTAGTATCAAAAAGCATCTCTAGCTCTTCCATCACATGTGAAGGTAAGACAAAAGTATATTCTAAGGCAATTCTATCCATCAGTTGATTAATGTTTGGGTTAGGAAATAAAATCGCTGAAATTAATACATTTGTATCAATCAGGATTCTCATATTTCTTCTCCCATAACTCTTTTCGTATCTCTTTAACTAACCTATTTAAATCTTCCTCAGATTTGATACCCGCTTTTTCAGCTTCTCCCTCCATTGCTTCTTGAAACTCACGTAAGGCTATCATTGATGAATTTGCAAATATTATTTTATCGCCCTCATCAATAAATACGACTTTATCTCCAGTTTTTAAATTGAGCTTTTTTCGAATCTCTATCGGGATTGTAATCTGCCCTTTTGAAGTTACTTTGGAAATTTCCATTACGTTTCCTCCATTCCTTACTTTCCTTACTACTGTTAGTCTACCACAACTATAAAAAATGTGCATTATTTTTCTTACAGTAAAATTTGGCCCGCCCGGATGGCGGGCCTTACATGGTATGTCGGACAACATCTGCCGATTACCGACGTCCATGGACCTTAGGCGCAGGCCGGGTCTTAGTGCGACGTCACTTAGGCCCGAACAAGCCGGGCGCGACCGCGCTTA
>DHOO01000057.1:0-699 GCA_002409975.1 Firmicutes bacterium UBA5388 | reverse complement strand
GGCCTTAGTGCGACGTCACTTAGGCCCGGACAAGCCGGGCGCGACCGCGCTTAGGTCCATGGCTGTGGGCGCGTACTCTACGTGATTTAACTTCTTCGATTTGTCATCATGAATCACTTTCCGCGACCCGAAGCGGCAATGCCGTGTTGAACTAAACCGCTGCTGCGGTGGCTTTTGTTATCAAGGGAGATTGCTCGTCTTAAGGTCGCTGATATTGATAAGTGAGAATATGAAAATCTTTGTTCGGCAAGGTAAAGGTAACATCGACCGTTTTACTATCCTTTCAGAACTTTGCCTAGACACACTTCGCAACTATTGGCGGGAGTATCGTCCCGCGGTTTGGCTCTTCCCAGGGAAGATCCCCGGTGAACCCATCCGGACGCGCTCGATTCAAGATGCTTTCCTCAAAATGAGAAATAAAGCCGGTTTGAACCCAAAGGCTTCGATTCATTCTCTCCGGCATAGTTTTGCTACTCATTTATTGGAAGAGGGCGTTAATATTCTCTATATCCAGCAACTCTTGGGCCATGCCCGAATCAGTACGACTACTATCTACCTCCATCTGACGAAGGTTAAGGTTCTACAAGTGAGGAGTCCTTTGGATTGTTTGGAGGAGAATCAAGCATGAAACCGGAACTGCAAGATGTTTTTAAGTTGTATGGCGATGAGTTCCGTAAAACTCACCGCCTCCCTATGAAC
>DHOO01000097.1 GCA_002409975.1 Firmicutes bacterium UBA5388 | reverse complement strand
GTTGTCTTTTGATTTAATTATCCCAATACAATATTTCGGATACTTCTTGGCATACTCCCGGTTGATCCTTGGAAGAGGAGTAGGCGCCATTCCCGATTCAGCAATGGTCCTAAATGTTTCAATAGAAACGAGGGATACGGCGAATTTTTTGGCGGCTATGATATGTTTGGCGCTCCTAGGGATCATAATTCCCCAACTGGCAAAAGGTGAGATTGCTTTGTTTGCCCTGCCAAGAGGTAGAGACGCATACCCGATTTTTCCAGTAATTACGTTTTTATCACTGCTATTTAAAACTGGCATCGCACTGGACCAAATAATCATCGCCGCCAGTTTCCCCCCAGTGAAAAAATCTACTGCCTCCTCAGTTTTCCAGGTAGCGACAGCCGATGGCGCACAGTTCTGAAGAAGAGAAGAGTAGACCTTGGTTGCTGCTACGCTCTGTGGGGAATTTATGAGCGGATGCCAATCATCATTAAAATAATCTCCTCCAAACGACCAGAGAAAATAGCTCCACACAGAAGTGACGGTATCATAGGGATTGGCTGGAAAGGCCAAACCGTAAATAGAATCGGTCGTCATGCGCCGAGCAAGTTCACACATCTGGGTGATGGTTGTCGGAGGAATAGTTCCCATCTGGGCAAATAAATCATGCTGGTAGATGTAGATCAAAACATCGGCCAGATAGGGCAGGGAATACCATTTATTTTCAAACATTATACTATTAAGGATTTGTGGGTAGAGAGCATCAGGAGCGAGACCGGCTTGTTCTGCCACATCGTTTAGGGCAATCAGCTTTCCGCTGCGGATAAACCTATATAGTTCTGAATTTGGGCCCATAATTACATCATACTCTCCGGTTTCATTCAAAATGGCTTGACGGGCTTTGGCCATATAGGTATCCCAATAAAAAAAGTTTTTTTCAATCTTAATACCAGCGTTAGCTAATTCGTCTTCGATTAATTCTACAAACATTTCATGAACCCCGACCGTACCTAAAAGATGGATGGTCTCAAATTTTTCTTCCTGGGAATTATAGTTATGAGACCAAAAGCATCCCGTAAGAAATAGAAACCCGCAGAGAACTATGGTAAGCTTAGACCGGTTCATTTTGATCCCCACCTTTTTGGTATAATTTCCGGTATGCTGTTGGAGAACAGTTCATATATTTATGGAAAACCTTGGTAAAGTATTTAGAATCTATATACCCGACTATTTCCGAGATTTCGGAGATGAGCATCTCTGAGTTCAGCAACATCTCACGGGCCTGTTCGATCCTGGTTTTATGCAAAAAATCCACAAAGTTGTTTCCAGTCTCTTCTTTGAATAGCGTGCAAAAATGGTTTTTACTTAATCCCACCTGGTGGGCTACTGAGGAGAGGTTCAATTCCTTATTATAATTTTTCTTTATACAGATTAGCGCTTCTCGAATCGGAGCAGAGTAATCCTTTAAGCCAATACTCTTAATCATAGCAATTAGCTGATTGAACTTCTCCTCAAACCAGTCTTTAATCTCGGAAATAGACTGATAGTTCTCTAGATGTGATGGATATTGTTCCTTTTCTTTTAAAATCTCTGATAATCGTATACCGGCTTCCCGACACTGGCGGGCCATTTCACCATAAAGCTCCTGGCAGAACTGGCGTAGAAGAAAAGGAGAGGTATTTTTAATTACTTTATTAAAGAGACAATCAAGAACCTTCCTTACTTGTTCTCGATCACCCATCCTGATCAGAGCGGATAGATTCTGATCGTTGCTTTCCGGTAAATAATGATCTTGGGTGGCGCAGGGGATATCCTCTGGAAAGATCATCTTCTTTTCTGGACAGAAGAAGCGATACACCATATACTCCCGTACTTTTTCATATTCCGCCGACAGTTGCTTATAACAGGAAATGACTGACCCGAAAACAGCGGTGGTTTTAATCTGCAGATACTGTTGGAGACAGGCCTGAATCTGTCGGATGTTAAACGGGATTATCTGTCTTTGATAATAGCTAGATTCACTTTGGGAAAAACTATAGATTAATATCCACTCTCCTGGCGCTGATCCTTCAGCGACTAAAGCGCCGACTTTATCCGTTATCTCTTCGATGAGGTTTAGCGGACGAATGGCTGATACGGAAGAATCATTATCTTGCTTTTCTCCTCTCAAGAGGATGAGCTGCCAATTATTATCGTGCCAATCTAAACCCAAATCCCGCAGGAAGCCTTGATACCTTTGCTCATCCAATTCATTGCTAATCAAACTCTCAACAAAATGTTTTTTGAGCAAAAAGATTCCCAGTGAGGCCTGCTTCTGTAACTTTTGTAACTCTTGGTCTTCCGCTGATTCCTGTTGCACTTCGCTCCAGAGTCTTTTTAGAATAGGTAATAAGGTTTGGTTATCGAGGGTTGACTTGAGAAGATATTCATCTGCTCCTAATTTGAGAGCCTCTTTGGTATAGGCAAAGTCATCATAGTTGGTAAGAATGACCGTTTTCAACTTGGGTTTTTGTTTTTTGAGGATTTTGATCAGCTCAATACCGTCCATACCGGGCATACGGATATCAGTAATTAGGATGTCAGGGTCGGTAGCGGCAAATTTTTTAAGGGCCTGTTGGCCGTTGGCAGCATCGGCGACGATCGTAAAACCATATTCCTGCCAGGCAATGGTGGAACGCAGACCAATCCGTACCAGGAGTTCATCGTCAACGATCATTACCTTACCCACTTTGCAATCTTCCTTTCATCGAATTTGCTGATACGGGGGATCCGGATCAAAACCTCGGTTCCCTGAGGGTCTCTATTTTTAATTGTGATTCCGTAATCTTGACCGAAATAAAGTCTGATCCGCTCCTCGACATTCTTTAAACCAAAACCGCTGAAGCGCTCCTTATTCTGACTTTTCCCCTCCATTACTGCTTTTACCTTTTCGGGAGCGATTCCGGGACCATTATCCAGCACTTCAAAGATTATTCCGGCGCTGTCTGCATGAACTCCGATTTCAATTTCCCCACCAATCATACTTTCAACTCCATGATAAATCGCATTTTCGACAATCGGCTGTAAAATCAGACGCGGAGTAAGGTAGCTGGTTAAAGACGGATCAATACTAAAAGTCACGGAGAAATTATTGCCATACCGAAATAACTGGATGGCCAGATAATTGCGGACGTTTTCGATCTCCTCCCCGATGGCAATCAGATCATTGGTCTTACTTATACTAGCTCGTAAAAGGTTCTCAAGCGCAGAAATTATCCTCCCAATCTCTTCGATATTATGAATCTTTGCCAGCCAACGTAAAGAATCAAGGGTATTATAGAGAAAATGAGGATTGATTTGAGCTTGAAGAGCATTTAACTCGGCCTGCCTTTTTTTTCTCTGTACATCGTAGATGTTTTCCATCAAATTACGAATTCGATCTACCATTTGGTTGAAACTAGCGGCTAGGAGATTAAGTTCTTTCATGCTCCTAATACGAATGGAGACTTCTAAATTCCCCTCTTCCACCTCTTTCATGGAATTACAAAGGATGTGGACAGGGTCAGATACTTTTTTAGAAAAATGCACTGCCAGATAAATAGCTATACCAAGCAAGACAAGGGCTATTATCAGAGTTAAATTGCGAATAGTGATGTTTTCTTTCTGCAAAATATCATGGGCAATAGAGAAAATAATCTTCCAGCCACAGAAAGAAACGGCCTGGTAAACAACTAACTCCTTCTTTCCTTGTATTTTCCGTAGTTGAGTGCCCCAATCCCGTAGGTACAATTGGCGGAAGTTACTTTCCTGATACTTGGCTGCCGCGGCTTCATCACCGAAAATTAGTTTTCCTTTAGAGTCCAAGACAGTAATTTGGCCTTGCTCCCATAACTCCATTTTTTCCAACATCTTCGTGACAAAACTATAGTTAAGGTCGATCAAAATCCATCCAAGCTTTCGCCCGTCCAGATCGGTGATTCGTTGAGCGTATGTAACTACTTTGGAGGTATTATAGGAAAGAGCGTCAGCATAATCATCCTCATGGATGTCAGTGATGAGAAAATTGTCATTGGAATTGATAACTTCTTGGTACCAGTCATAGCCCTGTAAATAACTGATGAGAATAGGAGGCCCGCTGGAGTAAATCCTCTTCTCATCCTCAGAGATTACGTAAATACCCCTGACTTCTGCTCGAGTGCTGGTGAGACTGGCTAGAAAGTGTTTTAACTTGTTATCGTAATTAATCTCTTTCCATCTATCCAGAAAAATCTCCTCCCGCAAAGCGGTAAGTAGGTCGGTATTTACCGAGATCATATACGCGAGGCTCTGTAAGTCTCTGAAGTAGTACTCAATATTCTCCTTAACCTTAATAATCATCTGTTCAACGTAGATCTGAACTTTAGTGTTGATCATCCGGGAGGAGGCGGAATAAGTAATTAAACCCAACAGAAACATGGGGATTACCGCAACAATAAAGAAATACAAAATTAAGGTTCCTTGTACGCTCTTGGGAAAAATCCGGCATAACCAGACTGAGTATTTTTTTCTGTCAGTTGAATAAGAAATTTTGGGCAAAGTTTTTCATTTTCCTTTCAAAATAGTTAATATATATTTAATTCTAAACAAAAACCGGGGTTCCTTCAATAAAAAAGAACCCCGGTTAGTAGTGGGGGGGAATTACATAAATACCTGAAGTATCTATTTAACCAACCTGGGAAATGCCTCCGAGGCTAACTCGAGCTTACAGTTATTTTAAGAAAAATGCTTAAACTGGGGTAACCAGTCTTTGTTGACATTAAACATCTCATCGACCATTGTCTTAATTTCTGCCAAGCTCAATACAGCTGAAGTTAATGGATCGTAACAGATGGCATGAAAAACTTTTCGCGGATCTCCGGTCAATGCGCCCTCGACCGCTAGTTCCTCACAGCGGGCGCTGATGTTATTTAAAATGGCGAGCTGTTCGGGAAGGGGACCGACATGAATTGGCTCAAGACCTCGTCGGGAAGCGATGACTGGCGCCTCCACGCAGCAACCTTCCGGAAGGTTATCAATCAAGCCGAAATTGCGTACATTACCGTTAAACTCAAAGATAGTTCCGTCACCAAAAACCGAATTAAAGATACTGGCGGCATATTCGTGTCCCCGGTCGAGACTTAACGTTTCTTTACCCAACCAGGCCATAATCTCTTCTTTCCATTTATGTTCCATTCGTAGATACTCATGTAAAATGTAAGCGTAATGTCCGGGATTCCATCCTGTTCCATGGGTACAGTATTTCTCAATTAAATCCGGTCGTTTCCGGAACCAGGCATTATACTCGGAATTATGACCGCTTGATTCGGTCACATAATAATCTAAATGCAGAAACATTTCGTTTCGAACCTGTTCCTCGTTATAAATCTCCGGTTTTCTTATGGCTTCCCTAATCAATGGGTATGCATCTTTGCCATTCCATTTATACTGAAGATACCAGGCTTGATGATTAATCCCGGCGCACAAATAGGTAATCTCCTCCGGTGGAGCGCCGATCCACTGAGACAGCATATAGGCTGTTCCCTGCACACTATGGCAAAGACCGGTTACTGTGACATTACTCTTTTCTTGCATTGCCCGGCAGAGCATAGCCATGGGGTTAGTATAATTAAGAAAGATCGCCTCCGGACAATATCTTTCGATATCCCGGCAAAGATCAAGCATCACCGGAATCGTTCTTAAGGCGCGAAAAATACCTGCCGGTCCTCGCGTATCTCCCACATTAATATTAACCCCATACTTTTTGGGGATTTCGATATCATGGCGCCAGACATTCACCCCTCCGGCCAGAATGGTACAAACCACTCCATCCGCATCTTTAAGGGCTTCAACCCGATCTGTGGTGGCAATTACCTTGGCCGGATATTTTCCGGCAGCGACTATTTTATCTACTGCTTGCTTGATATAGGATAGTCGTTCTTCATCAATATCCATCAGTGCCAAAGTACTGTCAGCCAAGGCGGGAAAAGAAAGAATATCCCGTACGAGATCTCGGGTAAATCCGAAGCTACCTGCTCCAATAAAGGCAATTTTTTTCATAAAGACCATCACGCTCCTTAAAATAATATTAACAATTATTATTTTACTTCTAATGACGCGCATCTGTAAATGGCAGATTGACTAATGAATATGGAATAATGTTATCTCGGTCTCCTAACTAAAATAAGTTTAAATATGCTTATTATAATAGTAATTCGGCGATCACAGCGGTAAAAAAAACAATTAGCCCAAAGAACGGGTTCTTTTTTTGCTTACCCTATTATTATACATTTAATAAATCAGAAAAATTTTTGTTACATAAAGAAGGAATAGAAAGATTCCTCAGCGAATAATGCTTATAGTTTCTTTCATTTAATTTCATTTTATTTTGTAATCCAGTTGTAGCAGCCAATTTTCAGCCTTTTTTCAGCATTGATGAAAGGAGGTAGGAACTACATAAATTAGTTATCCTTCTCCCGGTGGAGCAAGATAAAATAATTCAGGAGGGTTTATTAATGAAAAAAACGATTTTATTCCTTCTCTTGATAGTGGTGTTGTTGGTTTCTATTCCGGGAATGGCGGCCCGTCAGCCTAATATCGGATGCGCGATCTATAAGTTTGACGATACCTTTATG
>DHOO01000017.1:11880-18739 GCA_002409975.1 Firmicutes bacterium UBA5388 | reverse complement strand
TATTGGGATAATTAAATCAAAAGACAACGTAAAAAGCCCTAGAAAGGTGAGGAAAATACGATGGGAAATATACTTACCCCAACAGCTTCTACGTTGAAACCGCGAACTTCTCAAAAACAGCGGTGGCGGCAATGGGTAGCGGGTTACTTAATGATTCTCCCTAACTTGTTAGGTTTTTTGATCTTTATGTTGATTCCTATCATCTCCACTGTAGTTTTAGGTTTCACCAAATGGGATTTAGTCAATATCCCACAATGGGTTGGCATTGCTAACTATAAAAACCTGTTCGGAGACCGAATTTTCTGGCTTTCGTTCAAGAAAACCATCTGGTTCACCCTGCTAAACGTGCCGATCCAGAGTTTTCTCGCGCTTTTAGTTGCTGTTTTACTAAATAGAAAATTAAGGGCTTTAAATTTATTTCGTACTTTGTTTATAATCCCCTGGATTTGCATGCCGGTAGCAGTAGGATTAACTTGGATATGGCTTTTTAATACCCAATTTGGGTACATTAACCATGTGTTGATAAACCTGGGGTTGGAAAGAATCGGGTGGTTAACCTCGGGAAATTTAGCTTTGTATGCTGTTCTTTTCGTAAATATCTGGCAGTACTTGGGCTGGCACATCATCCTTCTCCTGGCGGGCTTACAAATTGTGCCACAGGAATTATACGAGGCGGCAACAGTCGATGGGGCCAATAACTGGATCAATTTTTGGAAGATAACAATCCCCATGATTAGCCCAATCTTCTTTTATGATTTGGTTGTTAATATGATCATGACCATGCAGATCTTTGATCTTCCCTTCGCTATGACTAACGGCGGACCGGGGAACGCTACCCGAGTCTTCAATCTGTATTTATACCAAAAAGGCTTCTCTTTCCTACAAATGGGAGAAGCCTGTTCAATGGGGGTTATTCTCTTTATATTAATTATCATCGCTACTTTTCTTCTCTTCAGGTTCCTTGGCAGTCGGGTCAATTATGATATGTACTAACTCCGGTATTTCAGATCTTCAAATAAGGAAAGGAGACGTTATGAGAAATAACTTTTCATATAAGAGACTTCTATTGTACCTTTTGATTATTGGAATTCTTTTTTTGTACCTTTTCCCCCTCTTATGGCAATTATCAACCTCATTAAAAGAAGGCGAGGAGGTCTTTTCCGGTTATAACCTAATTCCTAAAAAATTAACTTGGAGTAACTATGAGATTGCCTGGTCACAATTTAACGTCAGAAAATACCTTACCAATACTATCTTTGTTTCGGGAATAATCATGCTGGGAACATTAATCTGCTGTTCAATGGCAGGATATGCTTTTGGGCAATTACAATTCCCTGGGCGGGACTTCTTATTCTTCTTTTACTTAGGAACCATGATGGTTCCCCAGGCAGTGACCCTAATCCCTTCATATTATATTATATTAAGACTGAATCTGGCCAACACATTTTCTGGTTTAATCCTACCGTTCTTCTTCGGAAGTGCTTTTGGCACCTTTCTACTACGCCAGTTTTATATGACCCTCTCCAAGGATCTATTTGAAGCAGCCACTATCGATGGGGCGGGATATTTCCAAATCTGGTGGAAGATTATGTTTCCACTCAGTAAACCGGCGGTAGCTACCTTAGGTGTAATGACGCTGGTCAGTCAATGGAACAGTCTCCTCTGGCCCTTGGTAATTACTCAAAGCCCCGCGCTTAAGGTTCTGGCTGTAGGGCTATCTGATTTTCGCCTTTTCCGGAACATCCAATGGAATTCCTTGATGGCTGCAGTAATCATCTCTATCCTGCCCATGCTGATTATCCTCTTTTCTGCACAGAAATTCTTTGTTAAAGGTATTCAGTTTTCCGGTATGAATAGATGAATTCATCCCCGATCATCTTAAGTCTGAATATGGTATTTCCTAAATTCGCTGGGGGATAAACCCTTTACTTTTTTGAACATCTTAGAAAAAGCAAGAGGGTCATCATAACCGACAGATCTAGCCACATCTCCAATCGAGAGCAAAGGATTCCGTAGAAAATCACATGCTCTTTCTACTCGAAAATGGATCAGATAATCCTGAGGCCCAATCTTAAGTCGCTTTTTAAAGAGAACTGCAAGATAACTACGGCTTAAACCAAGGCTGTCAGCGATCATTTTAATGTTGATGTGGCGAGAATAATTAGTTTTTATGAACTCAAGCGCTTTACGAATATAAACATCCTGTAAATCGACGTTAGAGAGCGAAGCCCGATGGGGTACCGCGTTTTCAATCATTTCTGAGACAAATATGTATAATAAGCCCTGCAAATGCAGGGTTTTACCATAATTATCCCCTTTATTATTATGCTCTTCAGCTGTCTGCACCAGAGTTAACAGGCAATCGTCAATCTTATTTCCATCTCGTTTACTCAGAATCGGATTTTCCCGCGAAAGTCCCGCAGCATCAAGATGGGTTTCTGCTTTAAGACCGTTAAAGCCTACCCAAACATAGTGCCATGGGTCTACCAGGTCGGCTTCATAATAGGTAACGATCTCTGGATAAATTAGAAACCCTTGTCCTTTTTTTAAAAAATAACGCTGACTATTAACAATAAAGGAACCTTTACCATCCAGAATATAATGGAAGAGATAATGATCCCGCACCGCCGGACCAAAGGAGTGCCCCGGTCGACAATCCTCGATACCACAATGGTATATATTTAGATCTGTGGTAAAAGGTTCTTTAAAGAAGTGAATGTCTTTCATTTCAACACCCTATACGGTTCGAGATTCTTTCTGAGTAAAAGAGATTAACTGCCTCATTATTAATTATACTTTATCCGTATGTGCAAATCCTCCTTCAAAATATTTGTTTACCGCAAAAAAGCAAATATTTTCCACGAGAATTTATCGCCTTTGTTAATCCTTATTTTGATCACTAAGGCTTCCCTTCACTATCCCATCCTGAGACGTAGATGGCTGCATTATTTTCTTTATGCCATGTTATGAGTGATGTTGTTAATCCATCGTCCCGATTTTAATCTTCTTATTCCTAAAATACATTTGGATATTTCTTCTACTATGGCCAGGGCATATACGATATATACAGGAAACCTGAAAACAAAGGCGCCTAAAATGGTCAGCGGCACTCCAATAAACCACATCGTAAATCCTTCGATGATGAAGGCATGGCGCGCATCTCCACCTCCCCGTAAAATACCAACAATCAGTATGATGTCAAAAACTCTGATGGAAAAGATCACAGAGACTAGATACAAAATAATCTGGGCATAGTTCCGAACTGTATTAGAAACATTGAAAATCTTAAGCATATAAGGTGAGGTTAGCGCAAGAAAGAGCCCTAAAATAATACCCACCGTCACGGAAAGAAGCGAAAACCTCCTCGCATAATCCTTACCAAGTCTCTCTTCTCCCGCTCCAATACTGTTTCCCACCATGACTGCCGCTGCGTTAGACATCCCGAAAATAATAACCATAAAGAGATTGGTTATGGTATTGACAATCTGGATAGCTGCTACCGCCCGAGTACCCATTCTTCCATAGACTACAGAATAGACCAGACTGCCCAGCCCCCAGCAGATATCATTCAAGATCACCGGGAAGATTGTACTGTACGCTTTTTTAATAAAACCCAAATTGACATCAGTTAGTTCAAAAGCGGAAGCCGCCAGCACGCCTCTCTTAGCATAAACAGAAACCACGAGCACGGTTGTTTCAACAATTCTTGCTATTACAGTCGCCAAAGCGGCGCCCTCAACCCCCATGGCCGGCGCGCCAAATTTTCCAAAGATCAACATGTAGTTAAAAAAAGCATTGCAAATTAAAGCCACTGCGCTGATGAGCATAGGTTGAATAGCATTGCCTATGGACCTCAGAGAAAAATTATAGATAAAGGCGATCCCAGTAAAAAAATAGCTGGCTAAGACAATCTTCAAATACCTGACACCCAAATCTATAATCATAGTTTCATGATTGAAAACTCCAATGATCTTACTTGGAGCCAGATAACCAAAACCCACAAATGCTATCGACACAACCATTGTCGAACCTAGTCCAATCCCCACTATTCGTTTAATATTCTTTGTGTCTTTCTGACCCCAAAACTGAGAAACAAATACTCCACATCCTGCGCTCAGGCCGATCATAAACATATTAAAAAAGAAAAAATACTGGTTAGCGATCCCTACTGCCGCAATCTCCGTTTCACCTAATTTACCAACCATAACCGTATCGATCATATTTAAAAAAGAGGATATAAAATTCTGGATCACAATGGGGAGAGCTATTTTAAGCATTTTAGGAAAAAAATCTCTATGAGCGAACAGATCTCCATATAGTTGCTTTCTTCTACCCATCTTAGTTCCCCCCTGCCAAATTGAAAAATAATAACCACCCCGAAGTTTTCAAAGTGGTTAGCTGCTCCTTAGAAGGAAAAACACTTATAAACCCCCATCGTCTTCAATTTCAAAATCATTATCAGACGCTCATTGTAAAACATTTTTTAGTTTAATGCAAGTGTCTCCTAAAGTCAACCGTTTATAAACCGGATTCATTTGATAAAAAAGCACTGTAATTTTGTTTTACAGTGCCTTTCTATTTAAACCTCATATTCTTTAAATTCTTCCGCTAATAAGACCTCCGGGAATACCGTGGATGCTTCCTTTAAATAATTGCTTCTCTCCTCTTCATACCAAAAGTGGGTAAGTAAGAGTTTTTTAACATTTGCTAATTTCGCTACTTCTGCCGCTTGTTTAGCTGATAGATGGGGTATGTTAGAGGTTGACAGAACTTTCTCTGTTGCCGTTGATTCAGATAAAAACAAGTCAGCGTTGGCAGCTAATTTTTTCAAATTATCATTGACAATTGTATCGGCAGTATAGGACAATACCTTGCCATCCTTCTCTATTCTCAAGCCATAGGTCTCAACAGGGTGATTCATCATAAAAAATTTACAGCTCAACCCTTTGATGTTTACCTCCATGGTGTCATAGATAGTCGTCAGGTTATAAACATTATTATATTCAAGGCCTCTGCGCTCCTCCTCCGGAGTCGAGGGCGCATACACAGTGATCGGTTTATCCATTGTCTTAAAGTAAAACTTAGTTTCCACCGCATATCTTAAAACGAACATATCCGAGGTGTGGTCTCTATGAAGATGGGAGAGCACTATTGCCTCCAAATCTTCGATCTTGCAATACCTTTGAGCCCTGCTTATTACCCCGTTTCCGCAATCAATCAGTATATTGGTCGTCCCATCCTGAATAAGATATCCCGAGCAGGCGCTGTCCCTGCCCGGGAAAGACCCATTATTTCCCAAAACTATGAGTTTCATAACTCCTCCCGTCTAGGTTAGGATGCGCTCCTCTGTTGTTAATTTTACCCCTACTCTAAGCTGCCACCATTCCTAACTTTTATGTATTATTACATACGATACCCTGTCAGGCGGCGCCGTAATCCTTATTGTGTCCCCTCTTTTTTCATATGTGGGCACAATCAAGCCTTCCGTTATTGTCGACATCTTCATACAGCATTCTTTTGATGGTATCTCAAAATACCCACCGCTGCCACTGTTATTTCCTATAATGTAGAGTTCACTTCCGGAAGCTATCCACCTGGTAACCTTTATATCTCCGCTTATACTGGAGATGCCATCAGTATCAACAAATTTCGAGCTGATGATATAGGGATTCATCTCTTTTCTAAAGTTGATAGCCTTCCGTAAATAGTCTAACAACTCTTCATCGCCCTCATGGAACTTGAATACCGGATTCACCCAGAGCACCGAGCCTAAGACCAGAGCCCTTTCCATATCTTTATAAAATTGCGCTGTCCGGTAAGCCACATCTTCTGTAGTCTTGGGATTGACCATATTCACCTGGACAAACTCGGGAAAAGTATATTTGTACAGGTTAAAGAATTCATCTCTTACTTCTCCGTTCCAGGTTAGATTCCCCCAGATCTGGCTGCTGTAAATATCGCCGCAGTTCTCAATCATCAGAAAGCAGTCCTTATTAAGCTGGGAGAGCTTTTTATTAAGCTCCTTTAATACTGTCATATATCCCCGGTTGAAAGAGCCACTGTCTTCATGGGTATGATTCTGATCATAACAGGGGTAAGGTTCTGCAGAGCCTAACTGATCAAGATAAATTCCCTTCGCCCCATAACTTTTAGCCATCCAGTAAGCCGTATCGATTATATACTTCTGCCATTCGGCATCACCCGGACAGGATACAGTAAATTTATACTCCCCATATTGCTCCTTTACCATCCTGCCGTCATGAAGCTTGAGCGCTATCCTCTTCCCCATGGTCTCATGATAATCCGAGTTAATATCAAAAATCCTGGCATTAATATAAAAGGTGGGCACGCCTCCTTGCTCATTTATATACTGGCAGCCGTTGTACAGATCCATGGAGGTGCCCAGTTCCAGATCAGGATAATATTCAGGGTAACTCTGATCAAAGCCCTGCCTGTTCCAGCCGGCCATAAAAAAGTGGTTGATCCCGAATTCCTTAGCTGTATCGTATAGGGAAGGTATCTCTGAAAACTTAGTATAAACAATCCCCTCCCGCCTGAAATGATACATATTCATAAGCACATACTCATTATCAAGGTACTCGGGGTTTTCAGGCATCCTGATCTGCTTTTCAATCCATCCTCGATATTCCTTTGCTCCATAGTGCCAGTCTTCAGAGTTTACCGAGATGATATAGGGTTTTGACCGCCACTTTTCTCCCTTGTTGATTGTCTGATATTTTCTGATGGCAAAACCCATATAGTGATCGTCTGTCCCACCAACCTCAGCCCTTAAGCCGGTAACAAGGAAATCATCATCATAGGAGCTTAAATAAAAGCCGTTTTTGTCATCATAATAATA
>DHOO01000017.1:0-11663 GCA_002409975.1 Firmicutes bacterium UBA5388 | reverse complement strand
CCCGCCCGCCACATACCGGTAAAGCATGGTTTAAGATATTCCTCGGCCGGGTTTAGGGTTTTTTCACCGGCATGGTGAGGAAGGATAATAGTATCGTCCTTCCAGGTATCGCCCAGGTATATCCCACGAATCCTGGGGAAAAGCACTTCTGCTATCTTTAAACCGCCGTTATTAACGATCTCTATGTAACTCTCTACTTTGTCACTATCTTCCTCTAAAGCCAATGTGATCTTTACCTTTATATCCCGGACCTCAAATTCAATCTCCATGGTAGACAGGCTGCCGTTCTGCGCAGTATTGACACGGCAGACTTCGCTTGGTTTTATAACAGACAGATTATTATTCCCATCCAAACAGGACAGGGCGAATACTTCCGTCTTTTTTATAATCTTTATGTATTCGTCACCCGAGAGCTTATTCTTAAGGGATATGAGCGAGCAGGTGACCGGATCAAATGAAACCGCCATTTTACTATTTTCAAGTGTTTTAATCATCTTTCCTCCGCTTAATAGCCAAGCTCTTCATATTCTTTCCAGGCCTTGTTGTTTATCTGGGAAGCGCCGGGCATGTGGTTATTCAGATAGACATGGGGAGTCTTTCCCTGCTTTAACAGTATTTCTATAATCTCAGACTGCACCGCCCACATAATATAGGAGGCGGCAATCCCGGATGAAGGACAAATGCCCATTCCAAGCTCATCCACCCGGACCAGGGTGTCGCTAACATTGCTACAGTTATCCAGCACCAGATCACATACTTCAAAAAGCCTCTTTCCCGACGGATGAGTTGATTCTAAGGCAGATGAATATTCAACCGCAGTTATGGCGATGGTAGTAATCCCTTTTTTTTTGGCCTGCAGCGCAAGTTCAACCGGGAGAATATTTTTCCCGGAAACTGAGCCAATCATCAGTACATCCCCGGGTTCCATATTAGATTTTCCGATTATAAATTCGGGGAGTCCGGCAATACTGTCAAGGTAAACATTGGTTTTGTTAATGTTTTTTCTGTTCCTGGTCGGATTGTTAACTTCGACATTTACCCGCACAGGTCTGACTGCCATCATGCCCCCTGTGCGTCCGATAGCTTCATACATAAGCATATGTCCTGTGTCAAGAAGATGCCATATTCCCCCGTTGGTGAGGGAATGCGCTATTACTTCCGCACTTTTCTTTATATTTTCTATCTGGGTATGCTCAATCTTCTCAAGCGTTTTTTTCATATTTTTAAAATAGAGTTCCGCTAGCACTTTCGATCAACCCCTTTGTAGGAAGCTTTTAAGTTATTAATAAGGATCGTGTCTATCTTGAGACCGCCTTTCTTAAAGGCTGATAACAAACTTCCGACACCCGGCGTAAATATTGGTTCGGAAACCGTTATATTATCGTAATTCTCATGGAGCATGGCGGTGAGCGGGTTTAAAATATACTTTCCAAAGTTACTTATTCCTCCTGTAAGGCAGAGTTTATAATGATCATCTGTCATCTCCAGCTTTTTAATGATGAGCTCTGCCAGTTTATAAAGATGGACTGAGCTTTCATTAATAATGGCCAGCGCTACATTATCCTTAAGTTCTGCCCCTCTTAGCACGGACTTGCTAAGAGAGGCAATCCGCTTTGTATTTAATCCCTCTTTATATAACTCTTTCTTTAACATATTAATATGATCGATCCCAAAATGTTCAAGCACTATGGGCATTAGCAGTGTTTCAGGCCCCCTGTGTTCATATTCCGCGATAGCCGCTTTAATCGCCATAATTCCCATCTGATAACCGCTACCTTCATCACCAACCAGAGGGCCCCACCCTCCAACTGACAATTCTTCTCCCTGTCTGTTAACCCCCATGGCGAAAGAACCGGTGCCGCTCAGTATAACAATGCCATAATCCAAGGCTAATGAGCCATAGAAAGCGCTTACTTCATCACCGGAAACCTCTGCCTTTCCGCTCTTTAACAATTCGCTCACTATTTTAATCTCTCCGGCATAGTGTCTTATGCCCGGAATACAAACAGCCACGAACTCCAAATCTTCAATTTTGATCCCAGCCACAGCCTTTATAATAAGCTTTTCCACATTAGTAACAGCCCGCTCTTTCCCAATCGAAATCGGATTGGAACTATCTCCGACTATATGCTTTCTGATGTTACCATTGGAATCGCTTAAGAGAAGCTCTGTTTTGCTCCCTCCACCGTCAATACCAATAAAGTATCTGATAGCTAAAACCCCTTTATCCTTGATTTATATTTGTTAAGCAAAGGCTCATTGAATTCATATCCTCCGTTGACATTAGCAGACATGAAAATCGGGGGAGTCTCTCCTTTTTCCAGAAATTTATTGACCGTAGATATTACTATTCTTTGTATAATATATGCCCCCGTAATCGTGGACACCGCAGCCACCCGCTGCCCTGTCTCGGGTATCTTAATGGAAGCGTCACTATCTTTAATGCAATTATCGATGATAATATCTCCAAGGTTGTAGAGCTTAAGACCTGAGGGATGCCTGGGAGAAGCTTCTTCGGAAATATTGAGAGAGGTAACGACAATCACCTTCATTGACTTTTCCTTAGCAACCATCGCCATCTCAACAGGTACCACATTGATGCCAGAATTTGAGATAATAAGAATCGGCTCTCCTTCCCGTGTCTCATAGTGTTCCAGAATGATTTTGGCATAGCCGGGAAGTCTCTCCATTTTTGTACTTTTTAATGCTCCCTCATGAGGCATTGTGGCCGGATCAAAAATTGGATTTACCGGGACTAAACCCCCGGTTCGATAGAACATCTCCTCCACAAACATATGGGAATGTCCTGTGGAAAAAACATGAAGGACACCACCTTTGTCGATGGTTTCTTTAATAACTGAGGCGCTCCTCTCAATATTGGCAACCTGAGTCTGTTCAATCTCGTTTAAGATACTAAAAATGATGTTCAAATACTCTCGATTGTCGATCAAAGTTACCTCCAAGATGGAGGAGCAATTTTTTTTACTCCTCCATCCATTTCAATTAAACTATTTCCCAGCCAGTATATCCTGGGCCTTCTGATCAATTTCCGCAGTGGCCTCTTCCACTGATTTCTGGCCAAGCCATACAAGCTCAAGATTTTTTTTAGAGAGATCATAGTATTTGGCGCCATACTCCAACGTCTGGAAAGGTATGCTATAGGAAAGAGCATCGACAAGGACCTTATTATCCGGCCTTTGCTTTAAGAAAGCGCCGGTGTCAACCTCCTTGCTTGCAGGAAGACCCATCTTGGTATCAAGTACGATCTGTTGTCCTTCCTTGCTGGAAAAGAACTCGATAACCTTCCATGAAGCCTGAGGATTTTTTGCTCCCCTTGGAATCGTCCATGAGTTTACAAAGGCAGTGCTGGCCTGTTTTGAACCTTTGGGAAGAGGGACCATCACATAATCCATGTTGTTATTGTCCAGGGCTACTGACATTGAAAGTCCCCCGGCCTGCATACCAACCTTACCAGCCAAAAAGGCGGCTGAGGCGTCGGTGCCAAACTGCTTAGCCTCTGTCTCTGTGGGGCATACCTTATGTTTAAGGATTAAATCCTGTAAGAACTGAAGAGCCTGTCTGGCTTCTGGTTTACTGAGAACACTCTCCTTGGCGTCAGGAGTTGTATAACTGGCGCCATTCTGTATTAACCATGTAAATACCGCGTCATCATGTTTGGGGAAGTAATAACCCCACTGTACAGCCTTGTTATTCTGAAATTTCGTAAGTTTCTTGGCGATTTCCAAAAAGTCATTCCAGGTCCAACCGTCCTTGGGAATTTCTACTTTTGCCTCGGCGAAAAGTTTTTTATTACAAAACATCACAAAGGATGTTATGTCTCTAGCAGCCGCATATGTTTTGCCATTATAAGTAAGGGCATCAAATACTACGGGATATAGACTCTTTTTATAAGCATCCGTCATAAAACTGTCAAGAGGCTGTATTGCTCCTGCCTTTGCGAATTGGGGAATTCTGTCCATGGCTAACATCATAACATCCGGAACCTGATCTCCACCGCCTGCTACTACAGTTAATACTTTATCCGCATACTTACTGGGTATCTGGTCAAATATCAACTCAATATCCGGGTTACTTTCTTCAAATTTGCTCTTAAGTTCCTGAAGTGGCTTTGACTGTAAGTAGTTCCACCATGACATCACCCTTACCTCTGTTTTTCCCTTTGGAGCCCCAACTGCCGTGGGCAACAGAAGTAGAATCGTCAAAAATACGATTAGGATTCTTTTAAAAGAATTCATGTTTTCACTCCTTATTCAATAATAATTTTTTGAATAGCTTTAATCTTTTAAAGTTGGTTATCATCCCCCCTTCAATTTGATTTATTTACCGCCAAAACCTGAGGTAACCATACCCTCGACAAAGTATTTCTGGAAGATTAAAAATACTATCATAACGGGGACAATAGCCATCGTCGTTCCCGCCAACAGCACTCCCCAGTTAGATGAGACCACCCCACGAAAGTATGAGAGTCCAACCTGTATGGTCATTTTCTTAACATCGTTGATCACAATCAAAGGCCAGAGAAAGCTATTCCAACCGGCGTTAAAACCAATGATGGCAAAAGTAGAAAGCGCCGGTTTTGTATTCGGCAACACTATGGTCCAGAAGGCTTTGAATCTTGAACACCCATCAATGATCGCCGCCTCTTCCAATTCCTTAGGTATAGATAAGAAATACTGTCTCATCAGAAACATGCCGGTCACACAAGTACTGTTAAAAATTACAGGGATCATAAGCGCTTGGTACTTATCAATCCACTTCAAATATCTCATCAGCACGTAATTTGGAATCAGGGTTACATGCCCGGGAATCATCATCGTTCCCAGCAACATAATAAATACTATATTTTTACCTCTGAAATTTAATCTAGCAAATGAATATCCGGCCATCGAGGCGATTAAAATTTGCATCAGAGTTACAAACCCAGCTATAAACAGCGTATTTAACAGGAACCGGCCAAAGGGCACAAAATTCCATGCATCCTTATAGTTTTCGATCCGCATCGGCCTTGGTATAAGGTCGAGAGGCTTCCCGCTAAAAAGCTGTTCTGTGGTCTTGAATGAGGCAAAAATGGTCCAAAGGAACGGATATATCATAGTAATTGAGAATGCCACCAGCATTACAAATAATAACAACCTGCCTACCTTAATTTTTTTGACCACATTTCCCATAATTATCACCCTCTCTGCACTACTGGCTTTCTTCTTTTCTGAGCTTGAACTGTATTATGGTCAGGACAACTAGAATCAGGAATAAAACCCAGGCCAGAGCAGAAGCATATCCCATTTGATAAAGTCTGAACCCATTATGATAAATATAGTACATAATGGTATTTGTTGCTCCCCCAGGCCCGCCCTCAGTCATAACATAAATTGCTTCAAAGATATTGAAGGCCGCTAGCATAAGCATGATGGTAACAAAGAAGGTCACAGGTGACAGCAGAGGAATTGTTATGTGAATAAGCTTTTCCCATTTGGAAGCGCCGTCGATGTCAGCTACCTCATAAAGTTCAGGTGAGATCGTCTGAAGCCCCGCTAGGAATATAACCATATAATAACCTGCTGACTGCCATGTTCTCATCAAAACCAATGATGGTTTTACAGTAGCGATATTGCCTAACCAATCCGGAGTGTTCATAACCCCAATTTTATGCAGTATAGTGTTGAGCAGACCATTATCACTGGGGCTGAATACCCATAACCAGACCATACTGATGGCTACAGTAGATACAACAGAAGGAAAATAGAAGACCGACCGGAAAAAGGCCTTTCCTCTTATATTCTGATTTAGGATAATGGCAAGCGTCATTGCGACAACAAGGATGATCGGCACCATCGTGATAACAAAATATAAGGTATTTGACATACATTGTATAAAGTAATCATCCTTGAACAGCTTGGCAAAATTTACAAACCCTACAAATTTGGGAGCTTGCAGGAGATCCCAATCGGTAAAGGATATTATAAGAGATGCAAGGATAGGACCAAACGAAAAAACAATAAAACCGATCAGCATTGGAGTGATAAAGAGCCATCCTGTAATCTCTTCCCGTCTGGCAAGACTGAATCCCCTTTTGGTCCCGATCATCTCCTCATGCGCCGATATCTTTAAAGGTAAGCTCATCTTCTTCCTCCTTACAATTTAATTTTTAATCTAAGGGAATTGCATAATTACCTAAGCTTGTATTTAACCAATCCGGAAAATGCCTCCGGTGCTATTTCTTAAATCCAGAAAAACGATAGGCACTAATTAGATACCATTGTAGGTTTCATTCTGGGTTTCAAGATATTACTGCTTGAAACATAAGAGACGGACTCTCAAAAAATGTAATGAGCTAAATGAATAATGGTCTATATTGCCCAAGCTATTTGTATATAGTCACATAAAATTTGTATTTGTCTCCCCTGTAAATGGAAGTTACATATTCAAGAGGAATATTATTCTGTAGGTATGTTGTTCTTTCAATTTTAAGCACAGAGGCTCTTAATTTGATTTTTAGAATTTCCTGCTCCCTTTTTGTTCCTGTTGTTGCTTCGATGCATTGTTCCGCCTTTTTGGGAGACAGATTATAATTTTTTTCGAGAATATCATATAAAGAGCCTGAAAGGTCATATTTTTCAATATCCGCACACAGATAATATGGGATATAGACCTTTTCAATCGACATTGGTTCCCCGTCGACAAGCCTTAGCCTTTCAATACAATAAACTTTTGAATCTTCCTCGATCTGAAGCCTGTTGGCGACTATGTTGTCCGCATTTACTATCGAAACATTCAATACTTTTGAGGCTACGGTCATTCCCCTGTTTTTCATCTCTTCAGTAAAGCCCTGAAGAGAATTTAACTGCATCTTGGCAATCCCTGTGTTAACATACGAACCCTTACCATGTTTTTTTATAATATAGCCTTCATAAAGTAATATATTCAGTGCTTTCCTTACCGTGATCCGGCTCACGTTGAAGTATGAGCAAAGCACATTCTCAGTAGGGAGTTTGTCACCATCTTTTAACTCTCCGGATTTTATTTTATCGATGAAGTGTTGGACGATATAGGTATACTTTGGCGCCATATCTGCTACATTCACAATTAATAAATCCCCTTTGTGTTTATGTTATGATGTTGTCATGACAACATCATCTGTCTATATAATACCATCATATTGTCATAATAGCAACAATTAATTTTATGATTGTCGTCGGACTGTGATAATGTCATGTTATAAGGGGACTGAGAAAATGTCACCCCCCTAGGTTGATAGGTGTTTTCCTCCCCCCGATATCGGGGGGAGGAAAAACCATCCTTTTACGTACCCCAGCTTGCTGGAGGGGGCGGGCAACTACTATGTAATTTTCTACTTTTAAGCGAAATTTATTCTCCATCCAACCCGGTGGGAGTAAATTCTAAATAGCCGAAAAGTCTAGTATCCTTGACCGCATCTTCTCCGCCAATCCAAAAATACTTTTCCTTATTTCCATCCAAACAGAGGCAAAGATTGAAGCCTATCACACTTTCGGGCGCCGGTACATCAACCAAAACTGTAAGGGGCGCCTTTATCTCCACATTATATCCGTTTCCGACCCTGTGTGTTTTAGCTTTTATCTCTTCAATCTTCGCTCCATTTATTATACTAGCGTTTCCTGTATCCAGCGCAAAGCGGACGCAATAATCCCCATAGGTATACCGACCGTCGGTTGTCATTGTCCTCATTGTTCCGCTCAGAAAAAGAAGAAGGTAACCTTCGTGAGCGTCGCTTAGTACATAAACACCTACATACAGCCGGGCCATATCGTATAAAAACCCAAAATGCGCCACTGCTTTTTCATTTGCTTGATCCCACAACATGTATCGTAATGACGACCCCCATTCATCTAAGTAACCGTCAAAAACAACTCTGTCCCGGATAAAATCCGCCTGTGCCATAGGTTGAGAAAGCACATGTGTATTCAACAAGAAGCTGATAATAGCGAGAAACGCGCGCCAACGCACTTTTTTGGGCAAAACCTCACTCCCTTTTTTGTCTTTTATCCATTAATATTAATGAAAACGTTGCTTCATGATAGCAATATGGATTTTAAAGGGACGTGAAGGCATAGCTGTAAAAACAACGGCTAAATCCAGTTAAAATTACTCCGGTATTTGGAGTGCATAAAGCTTGCCGTCAAGACCACCCGCAAAGAAATAAGAGCCGTAAACATGCGGGGTTGACCAGAAATTTATTTCCGGTAAGCCGGAGATAGCGTACTCCCAAATTATCTCCCCCGTATCAGCTTTTAAGCAGTTTACTCGACCACGGGCGGATATCCTGTATATTTTCCCGTTTTCCGCCACCAAGCCGGAATTAACCCCTTTATACTGAATATCATTTTCCGCCTGTTTAAGGTCAACCTGCCACAGAACAGACTTATTCTTACTGTCCCACGCAAAAACAATATCTTTTCGTGAGGCATTAAAGACTATACCGCCGTAGGCAACCGCTCCTCTAGCGGAAAACTGGTCAGACCCGGGATGAGTCCATGTTATTGCCCCTGTTTCCGCATGTAAAGTACTGAACGTATAATCCGGCTTAACTACCCATACCTGGTCATTAGTTACCACCGGGCTGTTATCACATACCGGCATCCAAGAATTCCCTGTATCTGCATTTGTTAGCCATTTCAAGGAACCGTCGTTAATATTGATGGCATACCATAGTTTCATATCGCGGATAACCGTATACAAAACATCGTTGTAAATAACCGGTCTTTGCCGCATCAGCCCTTCGGTTTGATAGCTCCAATTAAAATTGCCATTTATTGCGTCCAGACAATATACCTTTTTATCTCCTGAGCCAAAATATACTTTGTCTCCATGGACCAACGGGGAAGATAAAACCGCGCCTCCGGTGGTATAGGACCATACTAAGCTCCCAGTCTCCGCATGCAGAGCATACAGCTTCCGATCGGCAGAACCCACTATCACCAGGTTTTGTTCCTGATTGTTATAGATTGCCGGCGTAGACACCACTTCACCACCGGTAGGAAAACACCAACTTTCTTCCCCGGTCCCAATGTTAATCGCATAAATGTTACCATTATTTGTGCCAACGTATACCCGGTCGTTAAAGAAGGTTGGCGGGGACTGAATACTTCCGCCGGAAGCAAATTCCCAAAGGCTGGTAACCTCCGTGCTTGTCCATATGTATTCCTCATAGAGTGTCCAAGAATCACCGTCGATATCCGTGGCGACAATCTCCACAAAATGTTTTCCTTTAGGTAAAGAGGGCTGATAGAAAGAAACATCTATGGTTCCGGTCCAAAGCAGGGGAGAGGTTTTTTGGAACTCAACAAAATTAGCATACCCCCGTACTCTTGCTTCCACCTTCACGATTTCCCGAAAAGAAGGTTCCGCTTCTACTGTGACCGTAACATTTCCTGTGCTTTGATTCACTGCTAAACTTCCCATTGTCAACCGATTACGAGGGGTTTTTTTACGAGGGATTGACAACCATTCCCTAGTGATCTTAGTTGCCGCATCCCGCTTGCGGACTTTTATGTGGGTTGGCGTTACTGATACCAAAGCATATGCGCTATTACCTTTTACATCATCAACAGCCGCCCAAGTCACTCCATTATCCACGGAATGTCCCCAGGTATGCTGATGACCGCCAAGGAATACTTTAACGTTATAATCTGCTAATATTGCCAACAACTCACGTCGGAGCGGAACATTGAGTTCTGGATGGTGACCAAACAGTAAAATCGGTATATCCGTTGATAAGCTGCTCAAACTATTTTCAACCCATGTTAAAAGATAAGGTTCCATTGCCCCGTCATTTTCCATAAAAACAGATGTATCCAAGACAATCATTCTTGTCCCTTCGTAGTCAAACATTATGTATCCCTGCTGATTCATTTTCATACGAAAATCATCCAAACCATTACCGCAGTACCAGCGAACATCGTGATTCCCCGGACTTTCATAGATTGGCGCATGGAGAGCGGCAATATCGTTAAGGTATCCGTCAAATTCTTCTTCTTTAGAATAGGATGCGGTATCACCGTTATTAATGACAAATGCAATTTCCGGGTTGTTGTTAATATCATTAATCACCTGAACCAGCTGTTGGTAGTTTACTCCGCCAGGATGATGGACGTCTGCAATCGTAGCAAAGGTAAATGCTCTGTTGGCGCCATACTCAAAAGAAACTTCAAGCGAATCGGTATAACGCTGGAACCCACCAGCCCCGGATGGAGCGGAGTTATATACGCGGCACCTTACTTCACCGCTTGCGGAAATGAAATGTTGGATCTTATCCCAATCACTACCGGTCCATATCCACTTCTTATTAGTCACGGCACTAGGCGCGGTAAGCACGACTTGCCACTTTCCTGTATCCCAATTCCAAAAAGAAAGCCACAAAGCATTAGTTACAGTTGACCATTTCCCCTGATAAGTAACTGTCATTGCCGTAACTGTTTTGGAGTCCAAGCCTGTTGTCCAACTTGTCCACCAAGCTGACTTATAAGTGGAATCGGCATTAACCACAAAATAGTTTTCATCCTCACTACTCATGTCATAAGGAGTACCGGAGGCAATAGTACCATACTCCATGTTTACCATTTCCGGTGTAAGCGTAATCCTCGGGTTACTGGCCGTATATTCAATTTCCAGGTTAAAATAATCTCCATACCGATAATACGTCCCGACCGAAGACCGCGCTGAATTATAGATCCTGCTTCGCACTTGCCCGTCCGGAGATATGTAATCTTGCAGATCCGTTGCATTACTGCTTCTCCAAACACTGGTTACCGCTTCCGTTAATACAGGCCGTTGTATCACTACATCCCAGGTATTTTTGGTAAAATTATACAATGAGATGTACTCATCATTAGCTGCGTCCGTCGAGCTCTTTCCCTTATATGTAAGAGTCATTCTGGTAACACTAGATTTCGTAACATGAATGTCCCAACTAACCCACCATGCCAACTTATATGTCTGAGTAGTTGTCGACTTGGTAACAAACAAGCTTTCATCATCATAGTATAAATCCGATACCGTTCCGGTATAAACCGTTCCATATTCCATCGTTACTTCGTCTGGTTGGTACGAAGCGACGGCAGCATGAATTTCCGTGCTATATACAAACGAGAAAACGACAAGTAATAATGTTACTAAAAGTAACTTTATAAACACTTCTTTCATAGATTGCACCCTTTCTTTATAATAATAGGTTAAACTTTAGGATATAAAATATCACATCCTTTCCCATCGCATCGTTGTATTGTTAACTTTCCCGTTTACAAGATAATTGCGATAATTTTGTTTCCGGTGCATAACGAAGGTATCATTTCCAAACGTCTTTTTCCCAAGTTTAGAGAGCAAGCCTCAACCCCCGTGTTAAATTCAATATTTTCTTTGTGTTTATGTTATGATGTTGTCATGACAACTATATTTACTATATAATACCACCATATTTTAATAATAGCAACATTAATTCCACTCAAAAAGCCTCTAAATTAAGCCTTTTAGTTCAAATTAGGCAGGTATTTTCCTGCAAGTTAGCCTTCGGGGATATATTTTGCTTGCTAAACTAATTAGCTTATCGAAGAACTCGATAAGCTAAAATCATCAACGGCATTATAGAATACGAGCCACGAGCGGCAAAA
>DHOO01000044.1:3210-4274 GCA_002409975.1 Firmicutes bacterium UBA5388 | reverse complement strand
TATTCAATTTGTCGAGCAATTTATCTGGATGCCATTAGCAGTAAATCCTCAGTAACGGCCAGACACCCCTGCCTCAGTAGGTCAAGCGGCTTACTGAGGTTTTTTATTGCCTAAAATATCGCGTATGAGCATTTACTGCCAAAACCGAGCTAAGCAGGAAATGGACAAGGGAAGCGGCTGCTTAAAACTGCCGCTGACCCCGGAGAAGAGCTGCGCCTGACCGCCCGGGAGAAAGAGCCGCAGGTCAGCTGGAGGCAAAAGAAAAGGCCGGGGAGCGCCCCCCGGCCAGCTAAATACGCACTACACAGTAACTACGCAGTTTACTCCTTAAATGGTGGTTTATCAAGGCTTGGAATAGGGTTCGAAACCCTCCGCGCCCACCATAATCTTGAAATTGATGAGCCCCTGTAGGTATCGTAGGGATGCGGCCTTGCAGGGGTTTTTGCTTGCCTTTCGTGGGTGTGAAAAAATGATAAAAAATATGGGTTTTCGCTAATCAATCTACACAGTAACTACACAGTAAGAATTAAAAAGTTTCGGCAGCCTGATTAAGTTTAGTGGCTGTTGTTTCTTTTCTGCTTTTGCGGATATGGGTATAAATATTATGCGTGAGTTTTATGTCGGAATGACCAAGCAAATCCATAGCGTCCCTTTCCGGGATTTCAGCCTCATAGAGCATTGTTGCAAATCCGTGTCTGAGTTGGTGAGCCGTAAGGGTGACGCCGACCCGAGTTCGCCAGCGATTCCATCTCCCCTGATATGTTGATTCCTTTATGAATCCCCCATCAGGCCCCGGGAATATTAAATCATTGCCAATTCTGCGAGGCAAAACTTCAGCTAGCTTGTTCAAGAGGATAACCTCTCTGGTCCCGGCAGGAGTCTTGGGGCACTTTATAGCTGTGCCGCTTGTTCCGTAACATACAGATTTATTTATAGTAATAAGTTTTTTCTTCCAATTAATATCTTTCCACGTAAGGGCAAGAGCCTCTCCTCGGCGGCAGCCGGTATACAGAATGAAGTACGGTAATAATCCACCGGGATCCTTCCAGCCTTTTTTAACGATC
>DHOO01000044.1:0-3143 GCA_002409975.1 Firmicutes bacterium UBA5388 | reverse complement strand
GTAAGGGCAAGAGCCTCTCCTCGGCGGCAGCCGGTATACAGAATGAAGTACGGTAATAATCCACCGGGATCCTTCCAGCCTTTTTTAACGATCTCTAATTCCTCATCCGATGGTAGTTCTCTGGGAGTATGCTTAAGATTCTTAGGAACCTTGACCTCCGTGCATGGATTAATATTGATGATCCCTTCCATCACAGCAAAATGGCAAATCAAATTAACTACTAGGCGCTGGGTTGCCACTACTTTCCGTGAATACTGCTGCCTGGCAAGGCGCTGTAACAAGGCATCAATGCCTTGTGCTTTAAGTTCTTTAATCGGTTGATTCTTAAAACGCTCTACTGCCCGGTTATAACTTGCATTGTAACCCTTCGCTGTAGCTGGAGACAGTGTCGGGTAATGCTGCTCTTTCCAATCTTCCGCAACATCCTGAAACAATGGGCCCTGCTCAACTTTTTCTCGATACTCAATCATTTTTCTCTCGACTATAGCATCGGTTTTTCCGCGAAAGGCCACTCGCTTACCGTTTATAACCCTAATTGCTTCATGCAGCCCATCAGAACGAATAGTATATTTTGATTTTTTTGCCGCCATACCAATGACCTCCTTTTTTTCTTTTTGATTCCACTACTACCCCCCCAATATATTAAAAGTCTCTCCTGTAATGACCTATTACTTTACCAAGGATTTTGCATTGCTCACATTTATAAACCATAGGCGAAAATTCGGGATTATCGGAATTTAAAATAATATTTTCTCCTGCTACAGTTATCCTTTTACAAGTAGCCTCTTCATTGTCGCATAGAATCGCCCCAATTTGTCCATTATCAACGGGTGATTGTTTACAAATGAGCGCAACATCTCCATTTTTTAGATTAGGGGACATGGAGTCTCCCTTTATTTTTAGGCAAAAATATTCGCTAATTAACGCCTTGTTTAACCCAGTTAATTGTGCATCAAACGTAATATATTCATCGTTTTCTGAAGTTGCCGCAATGGGATTACCAGCAGCAATATTACCTAAAATCGGAACTTTAACCATATCGTCTCGATTTACCGAAACGGCGTTTATTGGCAAACATTCTTCTTTTTTAAGATTTTCTTTGCTGAATCTTAACAGTACCGGTCTTAAGTCTTCGCGATAACGTTTCCAGTTGCGCCAACAATAAGAGGTAAGATCGTTGAATTTTTCTTTAATTTTGGGATATTCATGTATTAATTTGGCAAGCCTTTTTTCCATAATCAATGCATTTTGTGCCATATTAAGACTGTGCTCTATTTCAAATCTATTTTCAGCTAAACTGTCTAATATGTTTTCGGCAGTTGATTGGGCAATATTAAATTCTATAGATTCTTTGTTAGACAGCAAAGTTTCCGTTATATTCTGCAGGAAATTACTGCTGTCATTGTTTATTAATCCTTCCATGCTAACCATGTTTGTGTTAATCGCCCGATGCATCAATTTTTCGGCTTCATCTATGGTTATATTTTTTATTTTAGAGAGGTTTGTAAGAAATTCCTCATCTAACAACCATGCCTCAATTAGCTCTCTTTCTTTAAATTTTAAAAGGTCATTATGTTTATCAAGTGAATCGTCTCTTCCGAGAATATAATCAGAACTAATATCAAGAATATCAGCCAATTTGGCAACAATAATACCAGGAGGCGTAACCCTGCCAGCTTCATAGTTTGCAATATTTGTTCTTTTCATCTCTAATTTTTCGGCTAATTGCTCTTGAGATAATCCGCACTCTTCCCTTCTTGTTTTAATCCGCACTCCTATTTCCTTCTTAATATCTTTACTCATTTATAAACCTCCAAAATTTTTTTACACAAAGCGGCATACACCTATTGACTTACTTTAAAATGACGTTTATTATTAAGATGTCATTATAAAGTAAGCGCGAAGGGTGGTGATAAAATTGATGCCCGACAGAAGATCGCAATTTAGAAAATATCGCAAAATATACAATGTTTCCCAACGTAAAGTATCCATAGACCTTAACGTAAGCGAAAATCACATCCGAAATATCGAATCAGGGCGCGGGAATCCTGATGCTAAATTGTTATTTAAATTATGTAATTATTTTGGCGCTAAACCAGAAGAATTATTTCCTGATCTTGCTTGCGTTAGTGTTCCCAGTCCTAAAAGAGCTTAGTCATTATTATAAACCGTTATTTAAAATAACGCAATAAAACAATTAATTTATTTTAAAAAAACAAGAAGGTGACGGCATGAGTAATATTGTTAAACGCGATTTTAAGGGAATCTCTGTTGCATTTGAAGGCAAAGAAAAAGTGAGTTTAACAGATTTATGGAAGGCGGCTGATAGCCCCGATAATAAGAATCCAAATGAATGGATTCGCTATGCTGGCGCTGAGTTTATTGAAGAATTATCCAAAAAATTAAATACGGGGATAACCCATATTATAACCTCCAAGCGCGGCAAGGGTGGGGGGACATGGGCTCACTGGCAAGTTGCCTTAGCCTATGCTAAATATCTCTCTCCTGAACTTCATATGTTTGTCAATCAATGCTTCATGGAGCGCATACAGGAAGAAAATAATCCGGAGCTCGCTATTACTCGAGGCAGAGAACGCGCCATCCGCAAGTGGAAAAAAGAAGGCAAGTCTGATGAATGGATAGCGGCCAGGATACGAACCATTAATGCGGCTAAAACAAATAATCGTGTTTTAAAAAAGCATGGTGATGATTATATGGTCTTTCCCATGTGCGCTAACGCAATGAATCGGCAGATATTGGGCATGGAGGCTAAGCAGTACAAGGAAGCCCGTGGATTACCCGTCAAATCCACAACCCGCGACTTTCTTGATGATATTCAATTAGCCGAGCTCGAATTATCCAGCCTTGTAAGCGCAAAGCGCATTCAAGATGATTCCATTTACGGTAACCAAGCCTGTGCCAGCGTCCACGAGGTAATTGCTGGTCGTGTTCATAAGGCCGTAACGGTGCGCGGAGTATAAGGAGGATTAATAATGCGTGAGCCAGACGGATACAGAGAACAATTAGAACGTCTGTCCGAGTGCTACCCAGGCATAGAGGTCCTGACCTTGCCGGAAGTATGCAAAATGCTCAGGCGTCACCGGCAAACCCTACTGGCAGATAAGAGTTTTCCAGCCAAGCGG
>DHOO01000064.1:586-27612 GCA_002409975.1 Firmicutes bacterium UBA5388 | reverse complement strand
ATTTATTCTACAAAAAAAGGGCCTCCCCTGCAAGGGGTAAGCCCTTAGAAATTATTTTCCGGCCCGATATTTAAAGTAATCCAGCGCCACCTCAGGGAAGAGGATATAGGAAAGCACATCTTCTTCTTGTTGATAAAATTGCTGATTCTTGGCCAGCAGTTCCTTCCGTGCCTCGTCCAGTTGGGGCGGGAGATCATCGGCGGGTCGATAGGAGATCGGCTCCTCATCTCCAATGATCAACTTTTTAACCTCGGGATCGATGGCCGCCGGAGGACGTCCATAGTAACCCCGAACATAATCCTTAATCTCTTTAGGAACCACGCCATACCTTTTCCCAGTCAGGACATTCAGAACCGATTGGGTGCCCACGATCTGGCTGGTAGGTGTGACCAAGGGCGGATATCCTAATTCGGCGCGCGTCCGCGGCACTTCCGCCAACACCTCTTCATAACGGTCAAGAGCATTCTGTCCCCGTAATTGGTTCTGTAAATTGGAGATCATGCCCCCCGGGATCTGATAGGAGAGAACCGCGGTATCAACGATCCGGGGCGCCGCCATCTCTTTATATTTTTCACTGACATTTTTAAAATGGTGGTTAATTGGAGAAATAGCCGCCAAATCCAGACCGGTGTCATACGGAGTGTCTTTTAACGCCGCCACCAGGGACTCGGTAGGTGGTTGCGAAGACCCCATCGCTAAAGCGGAAAGAGCGGTATCAACCACATCAGCCCCGGCCTCAATCGCTTTCAAATAGGTCATCGATGCCAATCCGCTGGTATAATGGCAATGTAATTGGACCGGAAGACCGACTTCCTTCTTCAATCGCTTGACCAGTTCTTCAGCGGTGTAGGGCAAAAGTAAACCGGCCATATCCTTAATACAAATCGAATCGGAGCCAAGTTCCTTTAAATCTTTCGCCAGTTTGACATAAGAGTCAATATCATGAACCGGACTGATCGTATAGGAGATCCCTCCCTGGACATGAGCGCCCGCTTCTTTCGACGCCTTAATCGCTGTCTCCATATTTCTCACATCATTGAGCGCATCGAAGATGCGGATAATACTAATACCATTCTCCACTGCCCGCAAACAAAACTCCCTGACCACATCGTCCGGGTAATGCTTATAACCCAAGATATTCTGGCCGCGCAGCAACATCTGGAGAGGAGTCTTTTTAATCACTGCTTTTAACTGGCGAAGACGTACCCAGGGGTCCTCTTTGAGAAAGCGAAGACAGGTATCAAAAGTTGCGCCTCCCCACGCCTCTAAAGAATGGTATCCGATCTCATCGATAGCTTCTGCTATTGCCATCATCTCCGCCGTCGTCATCCTGGTCGCCCAGAGAGACTGGTGCGCATCACGGAAAATTGTTTCCGTAATTTTAACACGGTGTGACATTTAACATCCACCCCTTATCTATTGAAAATCAAATATATATTCTGTTATTCTGATCTTTAGCCCAACCTGGCCAGCAAAACCCCGGCGGCAATCGCCGAACCAATAACCCCGGCCACGTTCGGTCCCATCGCATGCATTAACAGGTAGTTTCCGGGACGTTCCTCCGCCCCGATCTTCTGCACTACCCTGGCCGCCATCGGCACTGCCGATACCCCAGCCGCTCCGATCAAAGGATTAACCTTCCCGCCGCTTAGTTTGCACATCAAACGACCAAATAATAAGCCGCCAATCGTGCCAAAACCAAAGGCAAAAAGTCCTAACAGGATAATTTTAATCGTCTCCGCGGTCAGGAAATGCTCGGCGCTGGTCTTGGCCCCCACCGAGAGACCGAGGAAAATAGTGATAATATTAATCAGTTCATTCTCAGCAGTTTTCGCAATACGGCCAACCACCCCTGATTCTCGCATTAAATTACCAAACATCAAAGAGCCCAGCAAAGGAGCTGCTGACGGTAGAAGTAAAGAGCCCACCGTCGTCACAATAATAGGAAAGAGAATCTTCTCTGTTTTAGTAACCGGGCGGAGTTGTTCCATCACAATTTTCCGTTCGTTTTCCGGAACAAACAACTTCATTAACGGTGGTTGAATAATCGGAATCAGCGCCATATAGGAATAGGCGGCGATCGCAATCGGTCCCAACAGATCGGGTTTTAACCTACTCGTCAAAAAAATCGCCGTCGGACCGTCTGCTCCCCCAATAATCCCGATCGAAGCCGCTGCTTTCAGATCAAAACCTAGTAAGATCGCGCCAATCAAAGCTACAAAGATCCCCAATTGGGCCGCGGCGCCTAAGAGAATGCTCTTCGGGTTAGCGAGTAATGGTCCAAAATCGGTCATCGCCCCGACCCCCAAAAAGATCAAGGGAGGATAAATTCCTAATTCCACTCCCTGGTAAAGATAGTAGATTAACCCACCGGGCTGGAACTTCCCATTGACCATCGCAGCGCCCTCCATCAACCCAGCTAACGGCAGGTTGGTTAACAAAGCGCCAAAGGCAATCGGCAGTAAAAGTAATGGTTCATATTCTTTCTTAATTGCTAAGTACATTAAGACAAAAGAAACTAAAATCATGATAAATTGTCCCAGAGAGATGTTGGCAAACCCTGTTGTTAAGGCTAATTCTTTCAAGTTCTCTAACATTACTTATTTCCCCCCTAATTCCTGAGGGTTAATAATGCGTCACCAGTATTAACAGAATCTTTAGGCTGGACAAAAATCTGACCAACAGTCCCATTCTCCGGAGCGACAATCTCATTCTCCATTTTTAAAGCCTCAAGGGTCAATAAGACCTGTCCTTTTTTAACTTGATCGCCGGGTTTTACTTTTATCTCCATAATACTCCCGCCCAGTGGCGCCGGCACCACTTCCTCACCGGACGAAATCCCCTGAGCAACAGGAGCGGAAGAAACAGGGGGCGCCGTATTCACCACTGAAGCTCCGGTTTGAGCAGCGGTAAAATTGACATCTCCCCCTGAAAGTTCCTCGACACTAACTTCATAAGCTTTCCCATTTACTGTTACTTTAAAATATTGCATTTAATTTGAATCCTCCTCATTATTTCATCATAAGTCGCCCATGCTGGCTACCGCTAATTCTCTTCTCCCCCCAAACTATTCCACAGCCTTCAACCTGACAATCGCCTGTTTGTTTTTCGGCAACAAGCTAGCGATTACTGCCATTACAGCTACCAGTTCTTCCTCTCCGGGATCCGCAGAAATTGTAGCCAGAGGTTGTTTTGAGATTCGAACTTCTGAAGGCTGTTTACCAAATAAAACGGACATCAGCTTCATAACACACATTAAAAACAACAACACCAAAAAAACAATAATCAATCCGGAAATAAGAAGCTCTACCCCAACCATCAAATTACTCATCTTTGCTGTCTAACCTCCTTTATCTTTTATTCAACTGAGGGAATTGCATAATTACCTTAGGCATCCATTTAACCAGATTAATATAGTGTTTAGCTTTAATTAGGCTATCAATATTTTGTGGTTAAATCTAAAATCTTTCTATTATGCAATTCCTTAAACTAGCTAACTGCTTTCATTATTACTGGAAATACTATTACAAATAAACCGGATAACCTTGAGAGGAAAAACAGCTCAATAAATCGCCTTGCCTAAGGGGTTGGCCATCCGAAAGAGCAAATTTCCCCATATGCCCTAAATAATACTAGAAAGCAAGCGAAAAATCAATATTATCTCTGTTACAATTTGGTTTTAATTAAACTTTAACTTTTTATCCTTTCTATCTGCAGGGATTTAACGATCTTTAACGAAATTAATGTTAATTTCTAAGCATAAAATCGGAGGTGTTCTTAGTGGGAATCATGACTTTAAAGCAACTCCCAACAACCTCCCGGGTAATCATTTCTCCGGTTCAAACGAAAAGCGATTGGCGGGTGTTTATCAACCTTCCCTGGCTACTTTATAAGGGTGATCCAAACTGGGTTCCTCCTTTAAAATCCGACATGCGGGATACGGTCAACCCTAAAAAAAATCCCCTGATGAAACTAGGGCCTTATCAGTACTTTATCGCTTGGCTACATGGTAAACCCGTTGGCCGCATCGGAACCGGCATTGATGAGAAGTTAAACCGGGAAAAGAAGAAAAAGGAAGGTTATATTACTCTCTTTGAATCGATCGATGATTACCGGGTGGCAGAAAGTCTTTTCGATTGCGCTTTACAATGGTTGAAAGAACGTGGAATTCGCAGTGTTACCGGTCCTCAATCACCATCCAATGGAGATGACTACCGAGGTCTACTGGTTAAAGGTTTTGATTCGATGCCGGTCTTGTTAAATTCTTACAATCCCCCGTATTACGAAGGCTTTTTTGACCGGTATGGCTTCAAGAAAGATTTTGACCGCTTAGCATTTTACTATGATCTCTCTAAGCCCGTGACCGAACGTTTTGAACAAAGTATGGATCTATTAAAGAAACGTTACAATTTTTCCGTAAGAAATCTTGACCTCAAAAACCTCGACCAGGAGCTGGTTGGTATCCAAAAGTTGCTCGTTCGTTCCTGGCCGGAAGAATGGCCTGATATGGTTCCTCCTGGGATGGAGGAAATTAAGGATGAGGTCAACAAGTTACTCCCGATTGCTGACAAAGACTTTCTAGTGGTAGCTGTCGACCCGCAAGGTCAACATGTTGGGCTTGCCATTGCTCTCCCGGATTATAATCAAATCTTAAAAAGGTTAAATGGACGGCTTTTCCCCATCGGCTTTATCAAGTTTCTTTGGTATAAAAAGAAGATTACCGGCGCTAGAAGTCTAATCTTAATGGTTGACCCCGATTATCATAAAAAAGGTGTCTCCGGCGCCTTGTATTTCCATATGTTCAAAAATGCTTTGCAAAAAGGATATACTTATGGAGAAGGTTCAACCATCCATGAGTTTAATACTAAAATGGTAAATGACGCTGTACGCGCTGGCGGTGACCTCTACAAGATCTACCGTATTTACCGCAAGGACTTTTAATATTTATTTTTATCATCTAAAACCGCCTCTGGTGGTTTTACTTATCCACGATCATCTTTCCTAGTTGTTGCTAAACGTTTATTCCTTGGTAACTTTCTGTTAAAACTATTGTTGTACTATTAAATTGTCACCCCCTCCTTTTTCCTCCTTTGTCAGGCCTCTGCAGCGCAGAGGCTTTTTACTTGTCCACTTCTTACCTTCTACTCTTCAGACATTCCCACGCTTCAGTCACCAGCTCCTCTAAATCAGGATTTGCCTCCTCACTTCCTGCTGTTCGCCAATGAATTAAAAATTCTATATTCCCCTCCGGTCCCAACACCGGCGAATATGTTAAGCCGGCGCATGCCAGACCAACCTTATGACCAAAAGCAATCATCCTCCCCAAAACTTCCTTGTGAATTTCTCGTGAGCGGACTACCCCTTTCTTCCCTACTTGCTCCCGTCCCGCTTCAAACTGTGGTTTAATCAGCGAAATAATCTCCCCTTCGGAAGCAAGTAAGCCGGTTAATCCGGTAATAACTTTGGTAAGTGAAATGAAAGATAGATCTACAGTAATCAGACTGGGAATAGTCGGAAGTTGTTCTGCCGTCAAATACCGTACATTAGTCTTTTCCATCACTAACACTCGCGGGTCCTGCCGTAGTTTCCAAGCTAATTGTCCGTACCCTACATCTACCGCAATCACTTGCTCGGCGCCATTTTGTAATAAACAATCAGTGAAACCACCCGTAGAAGCCCCGGCATCCAGACAAATGCGGCCTTGTACCGAAACCCGGAAAACCCCCAGCGCTCGGGCAAGCTTTAATCCGCCCCGGCTGACATAAGGAAGGCCTTTTTTGATCTCAACCAGCGCCTCTGGTGAAACCCTGGTCCCAGGTTTATCCACCATTTTCCCCTCTACCATCACCTCTCCCGCCATAATTAAAGCTTGCGCTTTCCCTCTACTATCGGCCAGCCCTTTTTTTACGATTAAGAGATCTATTCTTTCCATGCTTTTCGTTCATCCTTTCACCCCGTCGCCCCTACTTTTCTCTTCCTTATTCTACTTTTTACTCGCCAAATTAGCAAATTAAAAATCCTGAGCAGCTAACCAATTCCCCCACCTTTCTCTTCGTCCCAACAAAAAAATAAGCCCCGAAGGGCTTATTTTAACCTTGATACTCCCAGATCATTCCAGACCAGGGGGGAAGATTAATCTGAAAGTGGTCATTATACTTTACTTCTTCACCCTTGACCGGAAAAATCTGTTTCCAGGTTCCGCGCATTCCCGGCGCAAGCGATAAAGAAACTTGTTCCATCGAATCCTGCCTATTAAAAAGAATCAGCATCCGTTCACGGTCAGCAATTCGCCAGTACCCATAGACCCCATGCTGACTAACTAAAGCGGTCCGGAATTCTCCTCTCTTTAAGGCATCCTTCTCTTTACGCAACCGGATCAAGTCCTTAGTAGACGTGTAGAGCTCCTTATCCCACTGCGCTTCATCCCAGATCATTGTTTTTCGGCAATCCGGATCTTTTTCGCCGGTCATCCCAATCTCATCCCCGTAATAAATGACCGGAACTCCAGGATAAGTGAACAAAAATAACAAAGCCAGCAACATACGTCGGCGTTCGCCATGACATATAGTAAGGAAACGTTGTGTATCATGACTACCCAACAGATTAAACATGCTTCTTGTTACTTTCTCCGAATAACGGGCACGAAGTCCGGTTAGCCCCTGATCAAAACGATCAGCGTTCATCTCTTTCTTAGCAAAGAAAGAGATGATTAAATCGCGGAGTGGATAATTCATCACCGAGTCAAACTTGTCACCTTGTAACCAAAAAGCAGCGTCATCCCAGATTTCGCCAACAATATACGCCTCAGGATTAAGCGTCTTAACTAAGCGACGGAAGATCGGCCAAAAATCCGCCCTCACTTCATTAGGAACATCCAAGCGCCACCCATCAATACCAGTTAAGGTCCAAAAAGCAACTACCCTTAGTATATACCGGACCACTTCCTGATCGGCAAAATTCAATTTAGGCAGAGTCTCAAGCCCCCACCAACATTCATAGTTTGGTTTAGGGAACTGGGTGACCGGAAAATGACAATTATACCACTGTTGGTATGGAGAACCCTTTCCTCTCCGCATTAAATCACGAAAAGCCCAGAATTGGTCTCCAGTATGGTTAAAGACTCCATCCAGAATCAACTTAATCCCTGCTCGATGGAGATCTTTTAACATATTCAGATAAGTGCGAAAATCACCAAAATCCGGGGAGATCCGAAGATAATCTCTGGTATCATATTTATGATTAGAAGGCGCATCGAAAATAGGATTGAGATATAAAGCATTAACCCCAAGATCCTCAAGATAGGGTATCTTCTTTCTAATCCCTGCCAGATCCCCACCGAAAAAATTGAATAACTCAGGCTTTTCTCCCCAAGGCCTTACAGGAGAAGGGTCATTAGTCGGATCACCATTAAAAAACCGGTCAGGAAAAATCTGATAAAAAACAGTATTCTCAAGCCAAGCAGGCTCTGGAAGATCTTCTAGTTTCCCTAATGTTTTCTCCGGAAGCATAACATTTTGTTGCATTAGTATCCCCCTCTTCTCGTAGCTTGTCGCTTGTCGCTCGAGTGCAAGAAGGCCTTTATTCCCATAGCTCGTTGCTCGGGCGCCATCCTTTGTTCGTTTGTCAGTTTCTTCCAGCCCCAAACACCTACTGACAATTCTAGCACTAGCTTAATGTTAACAGCATTATCATCCTGTTACAAGCGGTAAGATACGGTAAAGGAGGAGTATAACAAGTTGTTCGAAAAAATTACTTTAATGCCGATAGATAACCGACCGCCGCTAAAGCCGCGATTAACCCCTCACCCACGGCTTTAGCAATTTGCCAGGGTTTTCCGGTACAGTCACCGGCAGCAAACACCCCCGGAATATTTGTCATCATTTGTCGATTAACTTTAATCGCCTCATTCTCCATCTGCAAACCAGGCAATAATCGCTCCAACGGCAGGCTTGCTCGCTCGATAAAAGCTCCCTCCACTTCATATTCCCCCTCCGAGGTAGTAACACCGGTTAACTTCTGCTTTCCGTGAAAACGTAATGGTCGACCGGAAATAAGCTCTATCCGGGGATCCAAATCTGTATATTTTCCTTTATAGCGGGGGAGATAATAGACCTTTTCACATAAATCAGCCAGAAAATTGGCTTCTTTCTCCCCTTCTACTAACTCTGAGAGAAAAAACACTTTTTTGTCACGGAAGAACATTCCATCACAAGTGGCACAATAGCTTACTCCTTTTCCCACCAACTCTTCCTCCCCAGAAATTGAAGGCTTTTGCGGAGTCCCAGTCGCGATAATAACTGCTTTAGCCTGAAAGAGTTCATTCCTACCCATTCCCTGAAACAGCCCTTCTTCCAACCAGAGGTTTAGGATCTCATCGTCTATGATTTCTACTCCTTCCTTAATCGCATGCTCCTTGTATTTTCGCGCTAAATCCGCTCCTGTAATCCCAGGCAGACCCAGGTAATTATCAACTCGATGAGCCTGTCTTAGCTTGTTACTCAACATTTCCTTACCGACCAATAAAACCTGTTTATTTCTTCTCCGTCCATTAACTGCAGCAGATAACCCGGCCGGCCCTCCTCCGATCACTAGTAAATCATACATAGTAGGCGCCTCCTTCTTGTTTCTTGCTTGTTTTATATTTTACCATTTACCACCCAAAAGATAAAATGAAAATGCTCGGCTGGGCTAAGAGCGGCTGGCTGACAAACGAGTGACGAGTTATAAGATCTAGGCAGGTATTTTAGAAAAAGGGGATAATTCCTTTAAGGGAATTGCTAATTACTAAACAGAACTCTTTTAAAGTTATTGCTGAAAGAAGGATTACTAATGAATAAAACAGTAATCATTACCGGAGCATCGCGGGGAATAGGTCGGTCTATAGCCGAGCTTTTCGCGGCCAATGATTATAATGTGCTAATTAATTACCACCGTTCGACTGAAGCCGCTCTTGAGCTTTACCATTCCTTATTAGAAAAAGGATTTAGTATTGCCCTCTTTAAAGCGAATGTCAGCCACCGGCCAGAAGTTGAAGAAATGGTAGCATACTGCCTCCAGCAATTCGGTAAGATCGATGTCCTCATTAATAATGCCGGTATCGCCCAATCCCGCTTGTTTATTGACCTGTCCGCGCAGGACTGGGAGGAAATGATTAACACCAACCTATCCGGGGTTTTCCATTGTACCCAGAGCGTACTCCGGTCAATGCTCCCCCGAAAAAAAGGAAAAATCATTAATATCTCTTCTATTTGGGGTCAGGTCGGCGCTTCCTGTGAAGTTCATTATTCTGCCGCCAAGGCTGGGGTAATTGGGCTCACCAAAGCCCTCGCCAAAGAACTGGGTCCCTCCAACATCCAAGTAAACTGTATTGCTCCGGGCATCATTGACACTGATATGCTCTCTCCATATAATGAAAGAGAACGTGCAGACCTAGTTGAGCAAACTCCTCTCGGTCGCCTAGGAACCCCTTATGAAATAGCGGCCTACGCCCTTTTCCTCGCCTCTGAAAGCGCCGACTTTATCACCGGGCAGGTAATCGGTATTAACGGCGGCTTCGTCATTTGACCTATTCTCTCTTAAAGATAAAAAACCGGATCGGTTGTCCCGAATCCAGTTTATCATACTTATCCTTAAATTTTCTTATATAAAGCCTTAATTGAAAGTTGCTAATAGTAAAAGAATAAGAATTAAAAATAAGATAAAGGCTAGATTTTCATCCATATTATTAAACAGATCTAAGATCCCCGCCATTGAATCACACCCCCATTGTTTATTCTGTGGTAGAATATGCTGTTTTAGGGGAGTAGGTGGTATGCTATTGGTATTTTTTTCACTTCATTTAAGAACAACGACAATTCAACGCAAACAAATAATTCCATTTAACCGCATGTTTCAACTCATCCGTATAGATCTCTGTAATTAGGTTTCTATAAGGTAGAAACTCAAACCCAAAAAGAATCTTCCTATATTTTTCTACAGCTGCCAATTCACCAAAGAGCGCCTTGGTAATCCCTTCACAATAGCTAGCCGGTCTTTGAAACTCTTCTTCCGGCGTAGGAGGAATCTCCATTCCCGTAACCTCCCAGTAAATCTCCCTAAAGGCCCTGGCGTGTTTTCTCTCATCATCTCTGATAGAAATAATAATCTCTCTCTGTTCCGGCGGAGCTACACTCAGAAGGTACTCATAGAACAACTCATCTTCCCGTTCTGAGCTTACTGAGTCCACGATCAGCTGCAGCGCTTCGGGATAAGCATAGATCTGAACATAAGGATAAGTAGGTAAATACTTATAAACTACATGAGGATACCCTGGATAGGGCGGAAAACATCCATGCATTAATGTCACCTCTTTTACTGCCTGTCACTACCATGTTATGGTTAAAGTGAACAAGAAGTGTTATTTGAAAAGCATATTAGCACAAAATGCGCTTCCACCAAAGAATAATAAAAAGACCGGAGGCTATTCCTTCGGTCTTCTTCTTGAACCAGTTTTCCCACTTATAAAAAATTACCACCCTAAAAACAGTTTAATACAGAGTTACCTTGTATCAGCCGGGTACTTTGTATTTAAGCTTTTTTACTTTTAATAATCTGTTTTTTATAAGATTTAAAATGTCTAGTGCACACCTTCGATAACCGGCAGAATAATTATAAGTATTTTCATTATAAGTGTTCAAAGACATTGATACAATCTTTTCAAGACGACTAATCAGATAGTCTATCTCGGATTCAATTATCTTCATAGTATTCGATTCACACCCCATAAGACAAAAAATGCCTGTACGCAAAGCATAAGGCATCAAGAACGGCAACCGAGCTATCATAGCATAAAACGCCTTAGACCTCTAGCTTTGCGCCCCTGTCTTTCGACAGGTTTGCCTTTATCATCAATTATGTTCTTGTATTTTAATACATAAAACATATCACATTTCATAATAAATTACCAAACATTTATTGTAAAGAAATTATTATATTTGTTTTAGTAATTAGTAAAAACTAAAACCCCTTATTAACTGGGGTTTTAATTTAACTTAATGGCGCGCCCGGAGGGGCTCGAACCCCCGACCTACAGATTCGAAGTCTGCCACTCTATCCAACTGAGCTACGGGCGCATTATATAAACTGCTTTTTTATTATATCACATCTATTTAACATCTTCTAGATAAATTTTCGAATTCCAAATTCTGGGGCCTTCGGCGCATAAACTTTACCTTTGGCGCCTTTGCACAAAAGTCAAGCCAAATTGGTTGCCATAAAGGGCAAATAAATTGAGGTCGCGACAAACAACACTATTAGCTCGAAAAGCATCGAAAAATAGAAGCACTTGATCCCCACCTCTAGAAGGAAGGGGGCAAGTGCTTAATCGGTTTAGATAACCATGGCTCTCATACAATTTAGCTTCGTCGCTGATTTAATGTTTATAAGTTCTTACCAACTATTTTCTATAAAGCCCCTAACACTAACAAAATCAGAATCAAGAACAGAATAAAAGCCACCGATTCATCCATATTTTTAAACATATCCATAATTCCTGCCATTAATTAACACCTCCCAACCCATTCTACTAATAAACTATGCGCCTCCACCTAAATTTGACTTATGCTATAATATTTTTCTTTAGATCAGACTTTTATCCCATAAGAAAATTACTTTACCCTATTCCTTTTTCTAAGAAACACAAATATTATAAAATCGGATGCTATCTAAATTTAGCTGGAAGGGAGCGCTGCTTGATGGGTACCTGCAAAGATGGTATTAACAATAGTGGTGAAAACATTGCCGTCATCTTATTCTTAATCCTGATCCTACTCGTCCTCGGCACCGTCTAATAACTTCTTTTAAGATTCCTAAGGGATAAATAAAAGGGGAGTAAAGCCTCCCCTTTTACTTTACCTTTGTATAGCCTCCTGTCCTCTTCAATCCAACCAATGTCCAAGCCTTCTTTGCCTTTTTAGCCGGCTTTTAAGCATGGGTCTTTCCCCGGTATTTGCTATCCTCTATGTATCTAATAACTCCGTTTAAAGCAAGAAGCTACCGGCTGAATTAAATTATGACCTTTCTATTTTGAAACCATATAGATTAACATCATACCGGCAGTGACCGTGCCTATCCCCACCAGTTTTTTTAGAGTAAACTGTTCCTTTAAAAACACAAATCCAAACAAAGCCCCAATTACCACCGAACATTCCCGTAAGGCCACAATATAAGTAGCCGGTCCTAATCTAAAAGCAAAGAGAATCAATAAATAACTACCCAAAGAGCCGATACCGGTTACTATGGAATATTTCTTTTTAGTACGCCACGCATCTACAAGCTCATCACGATAAAAGAAAAAAACTACGGGTAACAAAAAGATGATTGTTAAAATCATTTGCCCGGTAATAAAGGCTATCGGATGAAATGATTTGACTCCAATCTTATCATTAATCGAATAAGCGGAAATAATCAGCCCAACAAGAACCGCTCCATATAATGAGTTATCCCTAGTGGTCCTTAATTGACTAAGACCAATAATCAAAATACCCGCACAGATAAAAAGGATTGCTAACACACCTCCAGAAGACACCTTTTCCTTTAAGAGGAGCTGCCCCAGGATAGCCGTGCCTGCTACCCCGATTCCACGAGCGATTGGGTATACCGTTGAGATTTCCCCTTTTTTATATAACTTGGCCAAAAAATAAAAATACAAAGAGTGGATTACCCCTGTCGCTATTAAATAGGGATAATCCCTAAAAACAATCGTCTTATCAGGCAGGTTCAACAAGGAAAAGGGGGCAATTACGATCAAAGCCAACAGTTTGCCGATCCACAAGACACTTAAATTTCCAGAACTCTTTTTGCACACATAATTCCAACAAGCGTGACAGAGAATGGCTAACAAAACAAGAGCAAATGCCAAATTAGTCATTGTCGTTCTCCTTAAGGTTTACTAGCTTGAATTTAGCCAAAAAATCCGCCCATCTTCTTACCGCTAAGCTTATTAATAACGTATAAACTTAAACCACCCACAACTATGAGAATAAAGCCCAAAGCTGCTGACTCATTCATCGAACCCGAAGTATAAAAGGTGAAAATCCCCACCGTCATCGTCTCCCAACCCGGAATGGCCAGCAAGATAGTAGCGGCCGATTCTTGAATGGAAGTCATAAAAGAAAATAAGGCGCCGGTGAGAATCCCCTTCCAAATCAGCGGCAAGGTAATATTGTAAAACACTCGCCATCCTGAGGCCCCCACACTCCGAGCCGCCTCTTCCAGAGACTCGTGCACCACTAATAAGGAACTATGAGTGCTGCGCACTGTGTATGGCAGACGTCGAACCGCCAGCACTAAGGGCATGATAATCCAAAGTGTTGTCAAACTAATCCCAAATATGGGCATATTAAAGGCCCGAATATAGGCAATACCAAGCGCAGTACCAGGTAAAGCCAGAATCAGCGTCACCAGCGCATCAAGAAGCCCCCTGCTTTTCATCTTTGTTCTCGTTAAAATCCAGGCAATTGGTACGCCAACGGTTATACAAATAATAACCGCCAATCCACAATACATAAAGGTATTGATGATATATTTAGGAGTTTCCGTAATAATGCGCGTAAAATAACCTAAAGTGTATTGCACTGGAAACGGCGTCATGGCCCATGCTTTACCGAAGGCCGCCAATGTTACTCCTAAATAAGGAATAAAGGCCATAATTAAAAGAACGGTAAAAAAGAATGGCACTAAAAACCCGCCCCACCCTTTAAGAGTCTTTTTTTCTACCGGACTGTAAGACAGAGTGGCATAATCTTTAAGCGCTAGATATCTCCGCGCAATAATCAGGAAAATAATCGACAAGCTAATCATAAAGACACCGATGACGATCCCCATTTGAAAGAGTCTTCTGTCTACAAACTGAACAATATTGAGATAAGCTTGGGCGGCCAAAAGATCTTGTACCCCCACCACCAAGGGAGTGGCAAAATCGGCAAAGGCCCACATGAAAACCAACAAAGCGCCGGTAACATAACCGGGAGTGCTTAAAGGAAAAGTTATATCCTTTATTTTCCTCAACCCGACTGAACCCACACTCTCTGCCGCTTCTTCCAAAGAAGCGTCGATCTTGCCCATGGAGTCCAATAAATTCATGGTAATCAGGGGAAAAAGATGCAGCGTCTCCACGAGTAAAACCCCATGCCAACCGTAGACGAAATTGAGCGGACGGAGAAAACCAAAATAATCCATAAGAATAGTATTAACCGTTCCCGCCCGTCCTAAAATGAAGATGAAACCCATAACACCCACTAATGGCGGCATAATGATCGGAAAAATCGTTAAATAGGAAAATAGTTTTTTCCCAGCAAACTCGTATCTTAACAAAAAATAAGCGGAACAAAATCCGAGAATCGAGGTGGTTACTACCACCGCTAACCCCAAGAGCATAGAATTACGTAAAGCCCGTAAATAAAAGGGGTCCGTAAAAAAACTTTTGACATATTTAAAGGTCAATATTCCTTGGGTATCAGTAAAAGCATCCAGCGCAATCTTGATAATCGGCACGATCACAAAAACCGCCAGGAAAATATAAATTGGTAATACCCTCCACCCATTCCAGCGTAGGATAGGATTTTCCCAATTTCCGGAAAACCTTTTATCAATTCCTGCCCGAGCGGTACTTGCTTTCATTAGCTTTCCCCCCCTACGGCCGTCAAATTATGTTCTTCGGTGCAACGATCATTTATGAGCAAACAAACAAACTCAGCAAAGCTGATCTTAACCTCCGTTCCTACCGCCATAACTTCACAACCCCAAGGGTACTTGATATCCGCTTTGAAAAGGATACCGGCAGAAGTCATAATGTCGTAACGCAAAATATTCCCCAAATAGGAAGCAAAATGAATCTTACCGGTAAAAGAATTGGCTTCTTGTCGCTCGCTATTAATTTGAACGTTCTCCGGTCTGACTGCTATCGTGCATTTTTGACCGGGAGACAAAGGTTGATTAGCAATCCCCATAAAACTTCCGATTGCGGTCTGAACAGTATATTTACCGTCGCCATTTCCTTTAAGCACGTGGGCTTCCAACAGATTATTAGTACCGATAAAATTCGCTGTAAACGTGTTATTTGGTCGTTCATATAAGGATTTGGGATCGCCTAATTGAATAATCCGTCCTTCGCGCATCACCGCAATCCGATCAGAAAGGGTTAACGCTTCTTCCTGATCGTGGGTCACATAAACTGTGGTAATCTTTAATTCTTGTTGCAATTGTCGAATTTCCGCCCGCACCTTCATTCTAACCTTTGCATCCAGGTTAGAAAGAGGCTCATCAAGTAATAAGACATCGGGATTCAGCACCAAGGCCCGAGCCAAAGCCACCCGCTGTTGCTGTCCACCGGAAAGTTGCCCGGGATAACGGTGCTGTAATCCACTTAAACCAACTTTATCTAAGGAAGTATCAACTTTGCGCTTAATCTCTGTTCCCGGCATTTTCTTTAGTTTAAGACCATAAGCAATGTTTTCGTAGACCGTCATATGCGGCCACAAAGCGTAGTTCTGGAAAACGATCCCGATATTCCGTTGCGCTGTGGGTAAATGATTAATAATTTTGTCATCAAATAAAATATCTCCACCATCCGTTTGATAAAAACCGGCTATCAGCCTTAAAGTTGTTGTCTTTCCACACCCGGAAGGACCAAGGAGGGTAAAGAGCTCGCCGTCTTTAATCTCCAGATTGATCCCTTTTAAGGCGGTAAAGCCTTTAAATCTTTTTACAACGTTATGTAATGCTATGCGCATTTTGTCACACCCTTACAAATAATATCGGCGAGGGCAGGACGAAACGCCCTGCCCATTACAGAATTCTTTCAATTATTTCTTCTTTAACTCATTATGACGTTCGACAATTCGTTTACGGAAAGTCTCATTAACCTCGCTGTATCTTTCCTGGGCCAGCTCACTATCGTAAATATTCTTCGTGGGTTTATCAAAGAAAGAACGAACGCCGCCGGTAAACTCTACAGCTCTTTCCGCTGTTGAACCCGGCGCTCCAAACACACGATAACGAGGAGTGATTGGGAATAAACCTCTTTCCATAAATACCCTTTGTCCTTCTTCCATCTGCAGAAATTCTATAAACGCCTGAGCCGTACGGGAGTTTTTCGCGCCCGCAATAACAGCAATTGGTTCACAAGTGATAAAACAATAATCCGGCGCCACATATTTTACCTCATAGCCCGCCAGCACCTCTTCAAACGCCATATAACTAGGAACAGCAAAACCTACGGCCGCTTCTCCTTTAGCCACGGTAGAAGGAACATCACGGCTACGAGCGGAAAAATTCGCCGTGTTAGCGGCTAACTTCTCCGTCCACTCCCAGGCTTTCTCCCACCCCAAAAGCTGTAAAATTACTTCGTACGAGGCATGACTGGAACTGGAGCGGTCGGGCGTACACTGGGCGACCCATCCTTTTAATTTGGGGTTCAAGAGATCATCCCAGGTTTTAATCTCGTCAACACCCAAGCGTTTTAATAATTTGGGGTTATAGATCAAGCCGTAAGGCTCCAGCGTTGATCCGACCCAATAGCCATTCGGATCTTTGATCGGTAAAGGTTTTGGTTCTCCGATCTCCGCCGGAATCAGGGACATTAATTCCTCGGACAATTGCAGTTTCTCTAAAAGGTTCTTCTTCGCTAACTCATCAAAGAGAGCGCTTTCGCCGCCCCAGAAAATATCAGCCTGCGGCCGTCCATTCCACTCGACAATCTTGCCATAGCAAGTTGGGGTCCCATCATGGCTGGCGCTTACTTTAACGGAAACTCCCCATCTTTCTTGGGCGTAACCTTTGAATTTTTCCAGAGCCGCATCAACAATGAATTTGGAAACCGGTGTAATCAAAACCAATTCATTCTCAATTGCCGGTTGAGCCGCAAATACCGTCATTAACGAGGAAACCACTAACAAGAAGCAGAAAACCAACCCGATTATTTTCCTACTCATCGAAAAAATCCTCCTTTTTTTTATCCCTTTTTCTGCTGTCATTTAACCCTCTTTCATCACCCCCTTAACATACCGATAACTTATACTGGTATAACATAAAAAGAGAAGACAAAGGCAGTACCCTTCAGCTTCTCTTTTTCTCCAGCTAAAGTTTTAATTATAATATAGATGATGACTAGATTAAAACATTGAAAAGACTATGTTAATAATAATTTTCTATATAAATAACATAAATCCTTCTTGTCGTAGGAAAAATATATTAATTTAGCTTTGTCATCACTTACAGTGCTTAGTAGCCACTAAAGCCACGCCCGTACCGGCCAGATTTTCCTTAATAACCTGACCGCTGGTGACCGGAGGCGCTACAATAATTTCCTTAATCTCTTCCATCGCCAAAAATATTATCTCTTTGGGAATGGCTTGAGCGGTTTTGACCGGAAGCATTCTTTCTCCCTCATCCACTTTCACTACGGCCGTTACTATTCTTTTGGGAGCGGTAACTTCGTCTTTAGCATATTCCTCTCCGCGACGACATTCATTACCTGTAACCTTTAACCCGTCTAACTCCCTGGTAACGCGAAGACGGCATCCTATCGGGCACACAATACAAGTAAGCTCAGTCATTAACCTGACCCCCTTCCAAGCTCACCGGAACAAAACCGCTATTTCCCTTAAGATCTTCCGGTTTCACTACATAATGAATTGTTTCTCCGGGTGAAACTACCCGTTGTCTGGCCTTACCATTCCCCACATGAAGAGTAGCGTTTCTTTCCGGGAAACGGGCCCGTAGATAAATAGTAGTGGGAAGATCAATAGAGACACTCTGCGGAACAATGGAGCGAATATTACGCCCGGCTTTAAACCGTAACTGCTCTTGAGCAGCTGTCTTCCCCGCCAGATAGGCGGCCGCCGCTCTTCCCGCTACTTTACTTTCTTCGCTGACATCATCCACTAAATCATGAACATGGGCCACATTGCCACAAGCAAAAATGCCTGCCACCGTTGTTTGATAAAAGGAATCAACCACTGGACCGCCGGTGATAGGGTCAAGTTCCACTCCAGCCATTAAAGAAAGTTCATTTTCCGGAATCAGGCCCACAGAAAGAATCAAAGTGTCACATGAAAGGTTAAAACTTTTTTCGAAAATTGGTTTCAGGTTTTCATCAACCGGCGCTGCCTTAACCCCTTCTATTCTTTTTTCGCCAATAATTTCGACCACCGTATGACTTAAGTAAAGGGGAATATTATAGTCCTCAAGACATTGCGTCACATTCCGGTTTAACCCGTTTGAATAGGGCATCAATTCTAAGACTGCTTGTACGCGGAGACCTTCCAAAGTCAGACGACGCGCCATAATCAAACCAATATCCCCGGAACCTAATATTACCGCCTCCCGGCCCGGTAGATAGCCTTCAATATTCATTAAATGCTGAATTGAACCCGCAGTATAAATGCCTGCCGGTCTGGTCCCGGGAATATTAATGGCGCCCCGTGGACGTTCGCGGCAGCCCATCGCCAGGATTATTGCTCGCGCTTGATAGTAAACTAATCCCTCCGTAGCATTAGTCGTAGCGACTCTGCGATCGGCAGTTATCTCTACCACCATAGTTTCCGTCTTCACCATAATCTGCGGATGTCGTACCAACTGATCAATGAATCTTTGCGCATACTCAGGGCCGGTTAATTCTTCTTTGAAATAGCGAAGCCCAAATCCGTTATGGATACACTGCAGTAAAATTCCACCCAGCTCCTCTTGGCGTTCAACCAGGAGAATCTTTTCTACTCCGGATTCGGCCGCCGCGATGGCAGCCGCTAAGCCAGCGGGTCCGGCGCCAATTACTACTAGGTCAACATCAATAATTTTAGACATGTAACTTCTCCTCCTTTACTGGGGCTACCTTCTTTGCTCTTAACCAGCCGGATAATAGTTGACTTCCTCTCCCATTTTTAGTAATTGCGCTCGGTTCTAACCCCAGCTCTCGACAGATAATCTGAATAATTTTCGGTGTGCAAAAACCCCCCTGGCATCTTCCCATCCCACTTCTGGTCCGTAGTTTTACCCCGTCTAAGGTCGTCGCTCCCCGACGTACAGCATCCCTAACTTCACCTTCGCTAATCATTTCACACCGACAAACAATTCTGGCATAGGCCGGATCCTTTTTCATTACTTCCGCCTGTTCTTCCGAGCTTAAATCACGTAAACGAACTACCGAACGCTGTGGATTAAATTCTCGCTTTAGTTTTAAGTCAAGACCAGCCTCTTTAATCAGATCAACAATATATTCGGCGATGGCCGGCGCGGCTGTTAAACCAGGTGACTCGATTCCGGCCGCATTAATAAATCGAGGTGAAACAGGCGAAGGAGCAATAATAAAATCACCGGTGTTTCCTACTGCTCGCAAACCGGCAAAAGCAGTAATCAGATCGGCGGTCTGGAGCGTAGGGACCAGTTTCTTCGCTTCAGAATAGACCTCGTTCCAGCCGGAAAGGGTGGTGCGTAAATCGCAGGTCTCAACCCGGTGGGCGGTGGGACCAATCATGATATTACCATCAACTGTGGGAATCACCAAGATCCCTTTTGAAACCTCGGAGGGAAGCGGAAAGATAGTTCTGGTCACCAGTCCTTCCAACTTCCGGTCAAAAAGATACTCTTCCCCCTTCCGCGGATAAATCGTCACTGAATCGTCTCCGATCATCATCGCTACTTGTTCCCCGTATAATCCAGCCGCATTGACCATAATTTTTGTTTTTACAGCTCCCTGGTTTGTTTGCACAACAAACCCTTCTTGCTCTAAACTAACTCTTTGCGCTTCAGTATTAACCATTAGTTTTACTCCATTAGCGATCGCGTTTTCTGTTAAAGCAAAAACCAGATCAAAAGGAACAACGATCCCACCGGTGGGAATTAAAATCCCGCCTACTAGTTCCGGGGCCAAATTAGGTTCTAATTTACCCACATCCTCCTTAGATAAGAAAGTTATATCTTTTACGCCATTGGTCCGTCCTTCCCGACATAACTTCTCCACAGCCGTCATTTCCTCTGCAGACTTAGCTACCACCAAAGTTCCGTTTTGTTTGTACAAAAAACCTAATTCCGCAGCAAGCTCCGGATATAATTTACAGCCTCGAACCGAGAACTTCGCTTTTAATGTCCCCGGTTGGTCGTGAATCCCTGAATGAACAATCCCACTGTTGGCTTTGGAAGCGCCAAACGAAACATCAACTTCTTTCTCCACCAAAAGCACTTTTATTTCGTAACGAGAAAGCTCACGAGCTAAAGCTGCTCCGACGATACCAGCCCCGACAATCAGCACATCGAATTCAGGTATTGACATGGGCGCATGCCTCCTTTATTTAAGATCTATTTATAGAACTGATCAGAGTATTTTTGTGAACATTTTGATTGGTTTCACCCTTGGCGCCTTATGCGACTGACCTAGTGATCTTTTCCATAAAAACAAAAAGACCAAATAAATGTTTTTACACATCCTCTTTGGTCCTCTCTTCATCTCTGAACCAGTGATCAACTTTTAAGGGAATGTAGATGAGAATCTAGAATTTATACTATTCCTACCACAACCTGGGCGATATTAACCGCATGGTTTTCCTGGCGTAATAAAGCTTCAACCAAGTCTAAATGCAGTGAACTGGTAGCTATGGTTTTCTCATTACCCAACTGCATCCGTTCAAAGTGATTATATCTAAGCTCCTTTTCATAACGCAAGATCTTCGGATGCCCTTTAATAACTTCATGGGCTAATTGAGAATCACTATGTTCGAAAGCTTTTAGCGCCTTTGTTAGACTGGCGGACACCAATACATAAAGTGTTTCAATCTCTTCAAATCCTTCCTGCGAAAAACTTAGCCGCTCTTGATTTGCCTTCCTGGCAATCTGGACAACATTCATTAAAATATCGCCAATATGTTCAAGGTCATTGACAGTATAAAGGATTTGCACACTTCTTAACAGCAAATCTTCAGAAAACCCGGTACTATCCAAAGTAGTAACATACTTACTGATTTGCAGATAAAGAGCATCCACCGCCTGTTCTGTCTCGATAATATAATCCAAGATCTCCTCATCCGCATCACGAAGGGACGAAAATAAGCGTTTCATCATATCACTAACAATTATCCCCATCTCCACCGTCTGCCGGTGCGCTTGATCAACTGCCAATTCCGGAACTTCCAAGAGATTCTCCTTCAAATATTTGGCCTCACCCAAACCACCTGCTTTCTCCGGAATTAGCTGTTGCATCAACTTGGCGACCGATGAGGTGAATGGCAGAAAACCAAGCGCCATCGCCAGGGAAAAAATAGTGTGGGCATTAGCAATCTGTCTGCTTAGATCCGGGGAACTCCACAAGACGAAAGTCGTCAAAGGACGATACAATGGTAAAAAAAGCAATCCATTTATTAGTTTGAAGCCAAAATTTGCCCAGGCTGCCCGTTTTGATTCTCGTCCGGGTGTCCCTAAGCTGGAGAGCACCCCCGTTATTGTCCCGCCCAGATGGGCTCCGAGCACAAAAGGGATCATCGCGTACGATCCCACTAACCCCTGACCAGCCAAAGTCATAAGTAAGGCTAAAAAGCCGGCGCTGGATTGAAGAATAGCGGTAACTATTAAGGCAACGAGAAAAGCCAGGAACGGATAGTTTTCCAAACTAATAATCATTGCTGCCACCAACGGATAATCCTTAATTGGCGCCATCGCCGAAGACATTACAAACATACCATAAAAGATTAAACCAAACCCCAGCAAAATTTGCCCAAGACTCCGGCGCCGAGAGCGTTTAGTAAATAAAAATAAACAAGCGCCGCTAAAGATTAAAACTAAGGCAAAATCCGTAATTTTGAAAGCAATCAATTGCGTAGTCAGGGAAGAACCGATTGCTGAGCCCAACAGGACTCCTAATGCCTGGGCTAAAGTCATTACCTTGGCGCTAATGAGACTGACCACAATCGCACAAGTGGCGCTGCTACTTTGAAGACCCACGGTGATTAGAGTTCCAACAAAGATCCCCCTCAAGGGGCTTTTAGTTAAGACTTTCACCAGTCGCTTAAGCTTACCTGCGGCTATCTTCTGCAAACCATCGGAACACATTTTCATCCCATACAAAAACATTCCCAAGCCGCCGGCAAGTCCAATTAAAGCCTGAACCGCATTCATTTTAACATCCCGTCTTTCCTCCCTTTAAACGGTTGTCGCTCCCCACTTACGGAAAAAATGGTCATTTCAGCAATATTGACGATATGATCGCCTATTCTCTCCAAGTATCTGGCTACCAGTAAAAGATTTCTCGCTTGATCCACGTATTCCGGGCCTTTTTTCATATAATCGGTTAACTCAGCAAGTAAACGCCGGAAAAGGTCATCCACCTCCCAATCATCATCATCCAGTTCCCAGGCAATCTGGGGCTCCCCTTTTATGTAGGCCTTTATACTCTTATTCATCATCGTCTTTACTAATTCGCCCATCAATGGAACATCCACTAATGGTTTAAAATAAGGATCTTTAGACTGCGAAGACAAGACGATCTCAGCAATGTCGCAAGCGTAATCACCAATACGCTCCAACTCATGGCCAATACGCATGGTCGCAGCCAAGAATCTTAAATCATGGTCCACCGGTTGCTGCAAAGAAAAAAGTTCCAGCGCTCCCATTTCCAACTTTTCGTCCAACAAGTCGATGTCATCATCACCGGCAACAACTTCTTTTGCTAACTCTTCATCTTGTTCCATCAGTGCTTTCATTGCTTGTGTAAGCCTCTGATCCACCAGCTTACACATTGTTAATAATTGCTCATTAATCTTGTTTAGCGCCCGATCATAGGCATTTATTATCCTTGCCATAAGCATACCCCCAAATTAAGTAACCCTTTTAAATTTAAATAAAAAAAGAGAAGGCAAAGGGTAATTATTCCCTTGGCTTCTCATCATTCTCTTAGCCGGGATTAAACGGCAATATTATATATATATTTATACCACATTTCTAACCAATTGTAAACCACTATAAAGCCCATAATTCCTTTTTACTGGTAGAAATAGCCATCGCGCCAACTTTAAGCAATTCAATAATTTCCTCTTTACTGTCAACCATCCCGCCGGCGATAATCGGAATGTTACTTTCACTCTTAATTTGAAGAATTACTTTAGGTAAAATAGCCGGCATAATCTCAATAAAATCCGGATGATTAGTGTTTACCATCTTGATGCCCGTTTGAATCGATAGAGAATCCAGCATAAATAGGCGTTGAATTGTTCGTAAACCTAAATTTCTAGCCGTTTGAATTAAATTAGGCTTGGTGGTCACAATCCCAGTCGGATTAACCTCCGTTTTTAAAAACTCCACAGCCGCTTGGTCTTTACTTAAACCCGACATCATTTCTATGTGGACAAAGACCAGCTTTCCACTGTCTTTAATTAAATTGATGCGCGACTTGATATTACTTAATGAACCATTTAAGAGGATAATTACTTTAACTGGAGAATCCAGCGCCATTTTCATTCCTTCTTCATCACGAACCGCCGCAATGATCGGATGGGCTTCTAATTGGTTAAAAAGTCGGTCATCATTATTCATTATTAGCAATCCCACCTTCAAATTTTTATCGTGACATAATTTCAATATTTTCACAAATTTATAACTATATTATAACACATGGGGAAAAAAGGTCAACCGCGTTTAAAACCTTCCCCATTAATCTTGTTAACCTCCGTTGATTTCAATCAGCCGATGACGAAGTCTATCCTTAGCTCGGGCCATCGCTTTTAGCACATAAGGATCTTTGCCCCCATTAGTCATCGTTTTAACTGTATTAATAATTTTCACCGACTTTTCACTAGTGTTATTCATTGTTTTTTCCTCTTTTTCCTCCATAATTTCTCACCCCCTATTATCTTATACCTTAGCCTTCCAATGGGTTATTAACCAGATCAAAATAGGCAACTAGCTGTAAAGGGGAGAACTTTCTTTGCAGCGCTTCCCGCCAAAAAACTTCACATAAGATCAGAATAAAGTTCTCATCAATTGCGGAAAAACCTACCGGATCTCCTGGATAGACATAAAAAAACAGCGAAAAGTCTGGGGAAAAACCGAGTTTTACCCCGAAGACCTCCTCCTCGGTCATCCCCTTGCTTACCATTCTAGTAAGAAGTGGATGACGAAGCGTGTACTCTTTATCCTTTAAGGCAATAGTGATACTTATTCGATGTTCAGGAAAAGCCTCCCACACTGTAGATAACAATTCCCGTAGCAAAATCGAAGGCTCGACCTCTTTAGTATCGGTAAGCCTTAGCCACTTATAGACTAAAGACCAGCGGAGAGATTCTTTTTCCACCAGTTCCTCTACTTCAGCGCCGGTGATCTCCCCAGTAACTTGAGCTAATTCTTCTTCTTTCTCCCTGGTCCATTGCACTCCTTCCTTTCCTACCCGAAACACCGGGAGAAATAAGCAGATCATAATAATTACTACCCCAACCGCGATCACCACTACTCTGGCCAGAATAATCAAGGGAAACGATTGAAACAGTTCTTGAAAGAAATTGCCGTTTTTTTCCTCAATTTCTACAGGAATAGTCAGGTGTTCCCAGGAAATAACAAGAATGAGGAGCATTAACGGGAGAAAAATCATCCACCATAACAGTAACCGATTGTTAGCGACCCAACGCTGAAAATAGACAGTTCCCCGCTTCATACCCTCTCACCCCTTTACTTTCAAGAATATGAAGACTCTTACCCGCTTTATGCTATATTAATGCTCTTACTTTGAAAATACCTCTCGCAGCTCGTCGCCTGGGCATAAAAAAAGAGCGGCTTAGCGCTCGCTCCCTTTCCATCGATATTTAATAATCACGAACTCCCTGATCAAAGAGAGATTATTAAAAAGCCTAATACTAAAAGCAACCACTGCTCCCATGTAAATATCAATCCCCAAAACATTGCCGAAATACGCTAAGGCTACCGCCATCCCAGCATTGGCAAAAAAACTGATGAAGAACTTGGAAAAGATAAAGTCCCCTTCCAGCTGAGCGCGCATCCCACCAAAGATCGCATCAAGAGTAGCCAAGATCGCCAGCGCAGTATAACTTTTATAGGCAATTGGGATCTCCCCCGGCAGAAAAAGCGCGACAATAACACCAATAGTTACTCCAATCAGAGGTATCAGGAACATTACCTTTCCTCCTTTTCCTCTTCAATCACTATCATTTCTACTGGAGGTTCTTCCTCCTCTTCCACCACTTGGGCATAATTAAAAAACGAGCTGCCTTTGTACGGGGGAAGATAAAGACTAGTCTTCATTTCCAGCGTAATACCCAGTTCAAAGGGGAGGATTTGGTTCTCAACAAACCCACCCGGAATCATCAGCGCCGCTTTAAGGGTTTTAGCATCGCCGAGCGCTCGAATGATATAAGGAGGCGCCAGCTTTTTCGTGCCAACCAGGATCGTAGTGCCGGCGCAACTAAACCCGGTCTGCGCCACCAATCTTTCCCCATTAACCGAAATGGCTTCTGCCCCGGCTGCCCATAACTCATTTACTAATAATTCCAGCTGATCATAATGGACGATAAAAAGGTTAGGGTCCTCATAAGCCTTTAACTTGCGCTGCACATCGGTCAGGGTAATCTCTAAGCCCGGACCTCTTAGGGGCGTGACTCCTGCCGCCATCCGCAAACTTTTTACCTCTTCATCCGGGTTATAACCTTGTAATTGGAGGCGAAGACTCTTTAGCTCTTCTTCCTTTTTACTCAGATCGGTTTGTAAACGATTCCATTTAATTGCTAACTCACTTACGGTTTTAAACTGCGGAAGATATGATTTAACATTGGTTTCCGTTCGAAATTGAAAAACCAACAGCATCCCCAGTAACATTGAGGCCAACCCCACTCCAATTTTCCAACTGTTAATTCTCATTCTTATCCGCCTTCTACCAGATCAATTTATCGTAATAATTCACCATCCAACCGAAAAATCCTTTACTTGAAAAATAAGATACTTAAATTCTATTTCCAAACCTGGTAAATTAGTACTCTTTCTGACCAGCTATGAGCGGGAGGCATTCCTCACGAAAAAAAGAATCCCCCCTTAAGGAATTCTTGGAACCATCATCTGAAATTTCCTGATTTCCGCTCCTCCTAGCGTGGCGACTTTTTTGACCCAACCAAAGCTCTTTTCAAGACATCTAGTTGCTCCAAGGTTTTGCCCGCGCCTAAGACCACGCAAGCCATAGGATCTTCAGCTAATTTCACTTTCATACTTAATTCTCTAGCTACTAACTGAGTAAAGCCTTTTAGTAAAGCGCCCCCTCCGGTCATCACAATCTCCTGATTCATAATATCAGCTACTAATTCGGGAGGCGTTTTCTCCACCACCTGGCGAATGGCGTTAATAATGTTGGTTATCGGTTCTGCTAAAGCCGTTCTAATTTCTTCTGCGCTAATCATAATGTTTTTCGGAAGACCGGTAACCTGATCTCTACCTCGCGCTTCCCCTTTCTTCCCATCCTCTTCCGGTAAAGGATAAGCTGAGCCCAGTTCAATTTTGATCTCTTCTGCCGTCTGTTTCCCAATCGATAAATTATACTGTCTTCGAATAAAGCGGACAATACTCTCATCCATAGCATCCCCACCAATTCTAATCGACAGACCGGAAACCACCCCCCCTAAAGAGAGCACCGCCACATCGCTTGTTCCTCCGCCAATATTAATCACCATATTACCAATCGCCTCGTGCACAGGAAGTCCGGCGCCAATCGCCGCCGCCACCGGTTCCTCAATCAGATAGGCCTCTCCGGCTCCTGCGCTAAGAGCCGCATCTAAGACCGCCCTCCGTTCCACTCCTGTAATCCCTGTAGGGATACTGATTACAACCCGTGGTTTAGCGCTGAACTTTCGCTTACAGGCTTTCTTTAAGAGATGCCTAATTAATTCTTTGGTTAATTCATAATTAGCAATGACTCCTTCCTGCAGAGGCCGGAGCGCAACAATATCACCAGGGGTTCGGCCCAGCATTCGTCTTGCTTCTTCTCCCAAAGCCAGAATCTGATTAGTATTCTT
>DHOO01000064.1:0-444 GCA_002409975.1 Firmicutes bacterium UBA5388 | reverse complement strand
AGCCAGAATCTGATTAGTATTCTTTTTCACAGCTACCACCGAGGGTTCCCGGAAAATAATCCCTTTATTTTTCTCATAGATTAGACTATTGGCTGTGCCTAAATCAAGCCCCAGATCCTTTGAGAAAAAACGCTTAAATATATTTCGCCCCATCAGCTCAACACCCTTTGAAGATTTAGACTTTTCTTAATGTAGATATCCTTCCTGGTTTAACCCACTCCTATACTCTTGCCCCATTTTATAAATTGCCCTCTCCATATCTAAATTAGAAAGTGTCAGTTCCTGAGGTTCTAAGATTTTAATTTTTCGGAACTCATCCCGGAGAACAAAAGAAAGCAGATCTTCAAGAGAATCGGCGGTTACTGTTAATTCTACTGGGGCATAAGCTATTTTCTCACCCCGTTCCGCAGAGGCTACCGTATAAATTTCATAATCCGTATTAAG
>DHOO01000091.1:1161-15885 GCA_002409975.1 Firmicutes bacterium UBA5388 | reverse complement strand
TCGCCTTCATTCTCCCGGGGATAGTATTTCCTTTTTAAGGATATCCTATAATAGGTAAATAAAATGTTGGGAATAACCATTTACACAAAATAATTTACACTCCCTCCAGCCCAGCGCCCCTCTTTTATCTATTTTTTCAAAGTACATATTTGAGCAGTCGAAGCTGCAATTTAGATATTCTATTTCGCTCTATTTATCATTCAGCAAACCCTACTTTTAATTGATAACATCCAAAAATAAACTTCCAAACTTTCCCTTTTTTTAAGTAAGTTTGTGCCATTTTTACTTTATTTCCCGTTCTCCATTAATTAAATCAATTATTCTTTGTGCTTGAATAATATTATTTTTCTTAGATATTACAAAAGTTTGAGCTTTTGCTCCAAATTCCAACAATTCTTCGGTTGAATAATTGAATATTTGACATATTCTTGAGGCAATATCCTCTGGGCTGTCTCCTTCTATTGTAAAAAGAAAATCGTAATATTCATCTGGTATTCCAGGTAATCTATAAATTAATGTTGGTGTACCTGATATCATATATTCCATTATCTTTGAAGGAAATGAATATTTAGTATATTCACCTTCACTATTACGCGGATTAATGAGAAGGTCAGCTTCGTGTTGAAGCTTAACTGCACAGTCTCGAGTTACCTGACCAAAATACTTAACCCTACTATTGATGTTTGCATATTTCTCCACTTCTAATTGAGCTTCACCCGCTCCACAAATCCAAAGATAAATAGAAGGATCCTCAATCAATTTAAATGCTTTCAAGAGTTCCAATATTCCATAAACCTTATTAAGTGTGCCAGTGTAAAGTATAACTTTTTTGTCATCTCTCTTGACATTACTTTTTTGTTTTATCTTTAATTCTTTCGAATTTACGACACCTTCTATAACAATCCAGGGTCTATTTCCTACATTTATTCTTTCTGCCATATATTTAGTTAGGAAAATAAAAGAATCAATCCATTGTAAATAATAATCTATAATAACTCGATCGACTGTTTTTAGAGTCTTGAGAAAAAAGCTCCTATTATCCCTCAAATTCATAAATCCTGGCAAATCAGGGCACATCAAACAAATATGTATGTTTGGATTTATTCGCTTAGCTTTTACAGCAGCATATATAAATGGTGTATTCATCGAATATATAATTATTGTTTTTTTCTCTTGCTTTTTATTCACAGCCCACTTTTTAATTTGCTTAGAAATGTTAAATCCTCTCCAAATTTGCTTTATGCCAAACAAATTAAGAAAACCAACGTTCCTATCATCTGCATCTTTAGTATGACTCCAAATGCGCGATTTAACATATATGTTTTGATAATATTTAGGGTATGAACCAATAAAAATTGAATTTAAGATCGTTATAGGAAAGCCATTACATATATCTAGACCTTTAATTATATTCCATTGTAATACATTTGCAGCAAACTGAACGTTTCCCTTACTCTTACTATATATTAAATTTTCTTCATCTTTAGGAAATACGCCACCTAAAAAGAGGATATCCATCTAACATCGTTCCTTACGCCTTATTTTATTGTTATTTTCCCCATACAAATTTATCCACTAACTTCCCGTAACTCTGTATAATCTTTACTACTTTCACCGAAACATTCTTATCTAGATAGTCATTAGCAATCACTGTTTCTTCTTTATTCTCCCAGATTGCTCTGCTGAGCTCTACAGCTTGTACTATATCTTTTTCTGTAATCCCTCCAATTACTACTGTACCTTTGTCAAGCACCTCAGGTCTTTCTGTAGAAGTTCTAATCAGGATTCCGGGGAATCCTAGTAATGCTGACTCTTCCGATAAAGTCCCACTATCCGATAGTACACAATAGGAATTCAACTGCAACTTATTATAATCAAAAAAACCAAATGGCTTTAATTGCCTGATTAATGAATGAAATTTAAAACCTTTCTTCTCTATCTTTTTCCGGCTTCTTGGATGAGTAGAGTAAATAATTGGTAATTGGTATGTTTCAGCGATATTATTAAGGGCATTCATCAAGGAAAAAAAGCTTTTCTCCTGATCAATATTCTCTTCACGATGGGCAGAAACTAATATATATTTATCTTTTTCTAATCCTAGTTCCTCTAAGACTTTACTATCTTTTATTTTGTCTATATTCTTATGCAAAACCTCGGTCATTGGAGAACCGGTTACAAATATATACTCTTTTCTTATTCCTTCTGATAATAAGTATCTTCTACTGTGTTCTGTATATGGTAGGTTAATATCGGATATATGATCTACAATCTTTCTATTAATCTCTTCCGGTACATTCTGGTCAAAACACCTGTTTCCCGCTTCCATATGAAAAATCGGTACTTTAAGCCTCTTAGCAGATATAGCGCTTAATGCTGAATTTGTATCCCCCAAGATTAACAAAGCGTCCGGCTGTTCTTTTGAGATGACCTCATAGGATTTTGCTATGATCTTACCCATAGTTTCCCCCAGGTGTTCTCCGACCGCTTCAAGATAGTAATCCGGTTTTCTTAAGCTTAGCTCCTGAAAGAAAACTTCATTAAGGGTATAATCCCAGTTCTGTCCGGTATGAACTAATATGTGATTGAAGTAACGGTCACAAGCTTTAATGACCTCTGATAGTCTGATTATTTCCGGCCTGGTTCCGACAATCGTCATTACCTTCATTTTTTCCATCTATTGCTAAACCTCCATGTAGTAAGTATCGGTATGCTCAGGATCAAAACATTCGTTAACCCACATGATAGTGACAAGATCCGTCTCTCCCACGTTAACTATGGAGTGAGTATATCCGGGTGGAATGTCTACCACTTCAAGCTTATCCCCGCTAACTCTATATTCTATTACTATATCTGAATCTATTCTTCGGAATCTGATTAACCCTTCTCCACTAACCACCATAAATTTTTCATTCTTAGTATGGTGCCAATGATTGCCCTTTGTAATACCAGGCTTAGATACATTAACTGATACTTGTCCTCTTTCCGTGGTCCTAAAAAATTCAGTAAATGAACCTCTCTGATCACAATGCATATTTAATTGATATGAAAAATTATCTTCCGGAAGATAGCTTAAATATGTGCTATAGAGTTTTTTGGTAAATTGATCATTCATATCCGGTATACTTAAATCTTCTCTTATTTTTTTGAAACTTCTAATAATTCCAGCAAGTTTACCAAGTTTAATTTGATGCGTTGTCGGTATTACGCAAAACTTCCCATCCATTGAAGGAGTACCTTCCATGGCCTGAATAAGCTCCCTAATCACATCATCTATATAGCATAAACCAAGTTCAGTCTCAGGATCGTTAATCTGAATCTCTAAATCTCTGGCAATATTGTAACAAAAAGTAGCTATTACCGAATTATAATTGGGTCTGCACCATTTCCCAAAAAGATTTGGTAATCTATATACCAAAACTTTAACTCCTGTCTCTCTACTGTAAGCAAACAACAGATCCTCGCCTGCTTTCTTACTTCTGCCATATGGATTGTCCTTCTCTGCTTGGATGGAAGAGGTGGCCAGAATCGGCGCTTTATTGTTATGCTTTTCCAATAGCGCAAGCAGTTCAGAGGTAAAGCCAAAATTGCCTTCCATAAACTCTTTTTCAACTTTCGGACGGTTCACTCCGGCCAGGTGAAAAATAAACTCACATTCACTGGCATATTGTTCTAATAGGCATTTGTCTGTATCAATATCAAATTCCAGAATATCTTGATAGCCTACATTCCCCAATTCAGCAACAAGGTTTTTCCCTACAAATCCCCTTGCTCCTGTAACTAGGATTTTCATTGCTTATCCAGCCTTTCATCTTTTTTATCTAGGTTATTCTTTAGTGCTTGCTACTTTATCCTTATAGGGATAATGTAATTGTTCTTTAATATAGTCAAGCTGAAGTAGTTTTTCTTTTATTTCTTCCACATTAAGTCTCCGTGTATTATGAGAGTTATACTCTTCCTCAGTAGATAATTTTTCATTACCATTAATAAAATACTTATCATAATTAAGATCTCGTTGATCAGCCAGCACCCTGAAAAATCCTCCTAAATCCTCCGCCACTAAATATTCTTCCTTTGTAAGAAGGGTTTCATAGAGTTTTTCACCATGACGAGTTCCTATTATTTTAATTTCATTATCTGCATTTAATAATTCCTTAATGGCTTGTGCTAAATCGCCTATTGTTGAAGCAGGAGCTTTTTGCACCATAATATCTCCTGTATTAGCCTTTTTAAAAGCAAAGATAACAAGTTCTACTGCTTCGTCAAGACTCATAAGAAATCTGGTCATATGCGGATTGGTAACAGTTAACGGCTGTCCGCTTTTTATTTGTTCAACAAATAGCGGAATAACCGAACCGCGGGATGCCATCACATTGCCATATCTGGTACCACAAATAAGGGTTTTATCTGGAGATACTGTTCTTGATTTAGCAACAAAAACCCTTTCCATCATCGCTTTGGAAATACCCATTGCATTAATCGGATAGACCGCTTTATCTGTAGAAAGACAAATGACTTTTTTGACTCCACATTCTATAGCGGCTGTAAGCACATTATCAGTTCCTAAGACATTAGTCTTTACAGCTTCCAATGGGAAAAACTCACATGATGGAACTTGTTTTAAGGCTGCTGCATGAAAAATATAATCTACACCATGCATTGCATTTTTTACACTGGCTAAATCTCTAACATCGCCTATATAAAACTTGAGTTTGGGATTTTTATATAACCTACGCATATCATCCTGTTTCTTCTCATCTCTGGAAAAGATACGAATCTCGCCGATATTGGTATTAAGAAACCTTTTCATTACAGCATTACCAAAGGAGCCTGTACCACCTGTAATTAACAATGTTTTATCTTTAAACATCATCTTCATCTCCGTATAAATGTTTAAGTATTATATTGACAGTCTTCCTTATATCGTAATTTTCTTCTAAATATTCCCTACCCTTAATCCCCATTTGAAATCTTAACTCTTTATCCAATGAAAGATGTCGAGCATAATCAATAAAAGAATTAATCTCTCCACTCTCAACCCAAAATCCGCTTCCTGATTCTTTCAATATATCTTTTAAATCTGTATTCTTATCTGTTGCCGCTAAGATAGGAAGAGAATATTCCATGTAAGCGGTGAGTCTAGATGGGATGTTCGGTATGGCAAACCTTTTATCTAAAAAAATTAAACCTACATCAGCGCTCTCTAATAATTGGTCATATTCACTTTTAGGAAGTTTGTTCAACAGACATACATTATTGGGCTTCACGTTTTCAATGTGGCTTTTAATTCTCTGATATTCAGTGCCCGATCCAACAATTAAAAGGTAACCTTTATCAACTTCATGAAATTGATTAATTACTGTTATTAGAAAATCTATTCCTTGCGGCTTTCCTAAATTTCCCCCATAGACAAAAATCGACGATTCCTCCGGAAGATTATACTTTTCCAGAAGCTTGCTGTTTTTATTTCTCTCCTTTCTTCTTGCAACAGGCTTAATAGCATTGGGGAAGATTTCTACTCTCTCTTTATTAAGATAAGAATTATGCTTTAGTAAATAATCCATATTACCTTTAGACATGCAACCGATAAAGTCAGAGTTTCTATAGAGTTTTTTTTCCTTATTTCTGAAATACCTCCAAAGAAGGCTCCCTTTCTTTATTATCTCAATATCTACCGCATTTTGAGGAAAAATATCTTTAAGCATTAAATAGGTTTTACTTTTATGCTTCTTCTTAAAGTAATTACTTACTTTTTCAAAGGTAATGGGTGGGGTGGAATATATGACCATATCAAATCTAATATCGGTAAAATACTTATTTATAGCTTGTAAATAATATCTTTCTATACTGAGGGTTGATAATCCCTTTTCGAGAAAACTAGTCTTCGTTATATTCCCGGTCTTTACCTTTAAAAGATTTATATTGTCCGTTTTTGTTAGTTCAGTCGGTAAATTAGTCCGTTTTTCCCTAGGTGATACTACATAGCAATTTATTCCTTTGCTTGCAAGCTCCCTAACAAAATCTGTATAAATTCCTCTCTCTTTGATATTTTCCATATCAGCTAAAGTTAAAAACAGTACATTCAAACTATCGCCTACTTTATGTCTCACATTTTGCACCCTTTAAACAAAATTCGAGCTAAATTGGTTTTCCCAATTCTTTTTTATTAAAGCATCCTACAATAATATTAATAACCCTCTGCTGCTCCTCATCAGTCATCGCTGTTCCTGAAGGTAAACAAATCCCTCGCTCAAATAACTTCGCTGCAATATCCTCTTCATGTTCAAAAAATTCACAATCTCTAAAAACCGGTTGCAGATGCATTGGTTTCCATACCGGTCGCGATTCTATATTGTTTTCCTCAAGTTTTAATAAAATATCCTCCGGTTCTACTCCAGAGCTTGTATCAATAGTTATAACAGTTAGCCAGTAATTCGGTTCGCCAAAATCAGCAATTGGCATCATTTTAATCTGTGGATACTCATAAAAGGCTTTTTTGTAGTTATTATATATTTCTTTCTTCCGCTTAATCCTTTCCTTTAAGACTTTAAGCTGCCCTCGACCAATACCGGCCACAATGTTACTCATTCTATAGTTGTAGCCAATCTCTTTATGCTCATAATGCCTGTAGGGTTCACGAGCTTGGGTAGCCCAGAACTTAATTTTTTTCAGAGCATCTAAGTCATCTGAAACAACCATTCCTCCACCGGAGGTGGTGATAATTTTATTGCCGTTAAAAGAAAATATTCCAAATTGACCAAAGGCACCGTTGGCCTTTCCCTTATAAGAGGAGCCTAAAGCTTCTGCCGAATCTTCAATTACCGGCACCCGATATTTTTTACAAATGGGCAAGAGCTTGTCCATGTCGGCACTTTGCCCATATAAATCAACAATCACAACCGCTTTTGGTCTTGCATTTTTTTTATTAAAGGCCTCAAAAGCTTTTTCCAAAGCAATAGGCGACATATTCCAGCTGTCCGGTTCAGAATCGATAAAGACCGGAATCGCTTTTTCATAAACAATTGGATTACATGAAGCCGCAAAAGTAAGAGAAGAACAAAAAACGTAATCTCCCTCGGCCACCCCAACATATTTTAAGGCTAAATGTATTGCTGCAGTTCCTGCTGATAGTGCTACCGCGCCTTTTGTTCCTGTATATTCAGCCACCTCTTTTTCAAAAGTTTCTACATTGGGTCCTAAAGGGGCAACCCAATTTGAATCAAAAGCTTCATGAATATAATTTAGTTCTTCACTCCCCATATGTGGGGGGGAAAGGTAAATACGTTTCTGCATTTTCTCACCTTCGTTATTAATAGAGTCTGGAAGAGTACATGGTGTCTATATCCGATAACCAAGATAATCCTGGTCACGCCTACCGCTTTCAGTTTATCCAGGGCATGCTCAATCAAGTTCTTCCCGTTCACCTCAACCCATGCATTTAGTCTGATCCTTAGTGTATTTACCGAGTCTTTTTCCCATGCCGACGGCTAAGATCATGGCCTGCATAGCGCAACCCCCAACAAATGTTTTTTCGCTGTTTAGGCTATAAAAACCGGTTTGCCTTTGTTTAATCAACTTACCATGTCAACAAGGTGAATTAGATCTTTAATAGTGACTTTTGACGCATACTCCAAAGCTGCCGGTTTTATGAAATAATTCAATTGGCCTTCCGTTTTTAACCTGACAGTAGTCCATCCTAACCTGTTCGGAGTTAAAAAATCCTTCTCCGGGTTATCACCAATATAAATTAATTCTTGAGGTTTTAACCCCCAAGCGTCCATAATCATCTTATAACTCTTCGGGTGGGGTTTCCAATATTCTTTCCCCCAAATACCCGTTAGAATAATTGGGGTAAACCACTCTTCTACTCCCAGTGCTTGCACCTTAGCTTGCTGACCGGATAAGAAACCATCGGAAATAATCCCCAACCAGTATCCCTTATGCCGCAAACAAATAATTACTTCCTGTGCCGACCCTGTCATTTCTATTGTAGGGACATGGTTTCGGTATAATTCAACCAGTTCCGGTACGGAAACTAGTTTCTCTAAAACAGGAAAAAAAGTAAGACAGCGATCGAAAATAGTCCCGCGGATTCCTTTTTCAAAAAGACCCCATAAATACGAAAAGCTCTCTGCTTCGGGGATATTAGCTACGGTTTCCAGGTGTTTGGCAATACAGTGAAAACCACTTTTAACATAATCTCGTTCGAAATATAAGGTATCATCTAAATCGAATACTATACCTTTAATCATTGCCAGGCCGGCTCCTGGGTAAAGTGTTCCACATAGTATCTGGACATGTATTGGTTTACTGCATACTCGCCAATCCGGGGGGGTACCTTTTTCCCCTCAACCATCTGTAACACCCATTCGGCATAATTCCCCCCCGACATCAAAGTCAACGGGATACCTCCGCCAAACCTGAGGTTAATCTCAGAGAGCACCGGCCCATCTTCCGTGAGAAAAGCTTGTACTGTTATGGGTCCCTGACCACCAATTTCTGCTGTGATCCGAAGCACCTCCAGGATCCAGTCTCGTAATTTCCGATCAGAGATGGTGACTCCCTCCACTGATTCGCCGCCAATAGTTTTGATCCGTAATCGCGGTACGTAGTGAAGGGGATTTCCTTGTAGATCTAATAAGGCATCAATAGTTATTTCTTCCCCTTTAATGGCTTCCTGGATAATCGGATTAGGAACTTGCGGCAAGAACTGTTCCAACCGATCAATCTGTAAGTGGTAAGTATCCCTACTCGCGCTCCCATTACGGGGTTTTATAAAGATCGAACCAGGCAAGGAATCTCCTGCTACATGCTCCGGCAACCATGAGTGTGGAACACGAATACCTTTCTCTTTAAAGAGGGTTACTGTTTCCCACTTATCGCCTGTAATGCGCACCGCCTCCCTTGAAGAAATAAGGGGTACACATCCCGCCTTCTTAAATTCGTGGGCATTCTCAGCTAAAATAAGTAATTCCGTGTCTATAGTGGGAACAATTACCCGAATATCATATTGCTTTACTGTTTCTAACAAAAAAGGTATATAGTTATTACCCAATACCGTCGGGAGTTTAATAGCTCCATCCGCCAAGAAAAGAGCGGGGGCTAAACCATCGATATCCCCGGCAAATACCTTTCCTCCTCGTTGGTTTGAAGCTGCTTTAAAAGCCTTTAACAAGGTCGTTCTCCTACCGGCGCTGGTTAGTATAACATTCACAGCTACTATCTCCCCCTAGAAACTCTGGCATCGTCGCATGCCCTTCGGCGCTAATTCCTTCTCTTTTAAAGACAATAAGTAAAGTAGAAAAAAGGATTTTAAGATCAAGCCAAAGATTCCAATGATCAATATACCAAAGGTCCATCTTAAAGCGTTCATCCCAGGATATCATATTTCGTCCGTTAATTTGGGCCCATCCGGTAATCCCCGGTTTTACCTTGTGCCTTCTCTTCTGCTCTGAAGAATATCTTTCCATATACTCAATCAATAAAGGACGGGGTCCTACCAGGCTCATCTCCCCTTTTAACACATTTAAAAATTCGGGTAGTTCATCTAAGCTAGTCCTACGTAAAAAGCTGCCAAAAGAAACCAATCGTTGTTCATCGGGAAGAATTTTCCCTTCTTCGTCTATTTCCTCTGTCATAGTCCGAAACTTATAGATGGTAAAGGGTTTTCCATTTAAGCCTGTCCTCTCCTGACAAAAAAAGACAGGGGAGCCAATTTTCTTTCTTACCATTAAGGAAATAACTAAAACTACCGGTGAAAATAAACAAAGGAAAACTAAACTCCCGCAAAGATCAAACAGACGCTTAATAAACTTATTCACTACATTAGTAATTTTTATAGTCTTGTTAGTCAATAATATTCCTCGCTTGATAATTTAATCTTTTAGTCATTATAATCGAATTTAGTTCCTCTCCAAATACTCCTCCAAAGCATCCTCCCACTGCCGGAAGTTATTCAACCCAATAAGCTTGAGCATGAAATTCTCCAGCACCGAGTAGGCTGGCCGTTTAGCAGGCCGATTCAACTCTTTAGTAGTAATCGGGTTTACCTTTATATTTATACTCTTCATGGCAAAAATCCTGCTAGCAAAATCATACCAGGAACATTCTCCTTCGCAAGTGGCATGGTAAACACCGTAGTGATCAGTCTTGATCAAATTAATGATACAGCTAGCCAGATCGACGGTACTGGTGGGTGAGCCAATCTGATCGTTGACCACGTTGATTTCCTTTTTTTCTGAGGCTAGTTTCAACATTGTCCGCACGAAGTTGTTTCCTTCTCCGTAGAGCCAGGCTGTTCTGACAATAAAATGGCGGGGGTTGGTCTGAAGGACTAATTTTTCCCCTAAAGCCTTACTCTGTCCATAAACACTTTGCGGGTTGATCGGATCATACTCTCGTTTGGGGGAATTACCGGTTCCATCAAAAACATAATCGGTGGATACTTGGAGCATCTTTGCGCCAATTTGAAAGGCTGCTGCTGACAGGTTCTGAGCGCCAATGGCATTAACCCGAAAGGCGTTAAGCTCATCAGTTTCACAAGCATCAACATTAGTATAGGCAGCAGTATTAATGATGACGTCGGGTTTTTCCTCTGTCACCATTGTGTGGACTTGAAAAGAATTAGTTATATCTAGGGTGTCAATATCGGTCTTAAGAAGCTCGAATCTTTTGTTGGATCTATTAAGGTTATTCAATTGCTGACAGAGTTCAATTCCTAGTTGACCTCGGCAACCGGTAATTAATACCTTCATTCTGCCTCCACCTTTATCTGACCTTAAATATCTTGTCTCTCCTTACTCGTCCTTCCCCGCTGCAGTCATCTCCTTCAGCCATTTCTTGCTGGGAGTATATTTAGGCACCATCTGGTTAAGCTTTTCTACCACTTTCACCCGGTTAGCGACCGAGACCCATTTTTCAAGAAAGGTAAGGTCTTCCTGGAGACGTTCGGGGTTAACACCATTGGGTTTTCCAACATAGATCCGTTCATGTCGGGTAGCATTGGTTCCTTCTTCCGAGGTAAGGATCTCTTCGTAAAGTTTCTCACCGGGTCTAATGCCACAGTAATTAATCTGAATATCCTTTCCCGGTACCAGACCGGAAAGACGAATTAAGTCATTGGCCAGGTCGACGATTTTTACGGGCTCTCCCATATCAAGAATGAAGATTTCACCCTTATTACCCATCGCTCCGGCCTGGATCACTAAAGAAACCGCTTCTGGAATCGTCATAAAGAAACGCACCATCTCAGGGTGGGTCACAGTGACCGGACCGCCTCTTGAGATCTGGTGTTGAAAAAGCGGGATGACGCTTCCTCTACTCCCCAAAACATTCCCGAAACGAACGGCGCAAAATTTGGTCTGACTTTTACTCGCCATATATTGAATAACCATCTCGGCGACCCGTTTGGTAGTCCCCATCACACTAGTAGGATTTACCGCTTTATCGGTTGAAATGAGGACAAACCTTTTTACACCGTATTTATCCGCTAACTCAGCAACATTTTTCGTGCCGAAAATGTTGTTTTTCACTGCTTCATCAGGCGCGCCCTCCATCAAAGGAACATGTTTGTGCGCAGCAGCGTGAAAAACTACTGTGGGACGATATTCTATGAGGATTTGCTCGAGCCGCGCCCGATCCCGAACATCAGCTATAACTGGAGTTTTATGTAAAAGCGGAAAACTGATCTTGAGTTCCTGATCGATCTCATAGATCGAATTTTCTCCCCGCCCTAAAAGCAAAAGAAGCTCCGGTTCAAACTTGGCTACTTGCCGGCAAAGCTCGGAACCAATGGAACCACCGGCGCCGGTAATGAGCACCCGTTCCCCTTTAAGATACCCGGCGATTTCTTCGACGTGAAGTTTGACCGGTTTTCGTCCTAATAGATCTTCTATGCGAACTTCCCTCACTTGATCGAGGGCAACCTTCCCACTGGCAATTTCCATTAATCCAGGAAGGATCCGCACGGGAAGCCCGGTCTCCTTGGCTAACGCTACTACCTCCCTCAGTCTTTGTCTGGGAGCTGAAGGGATCGCCACCAAAATCTCATCCACTCGGTACATTGCAGCGGCCTGGGATAACTGATCGATACTGCCAACGACCGGAATCCCATGTAAGCGCAGCTTAATTTTGCTTAGGTCATCATCAAGGACTACTACCGGGAGATGGGGGGCAGGTTTTTGCAACATTTCCCTGATTATGAGGGCCCCGGCTTGTCCGGCGCCCACCACTAAAACCCTTTTTCCCATTTTGGGGTTATACTCAATAGAATTAAGAATCTCTCGTCGGAACCGAATCCCAAAACGTGTTCCGCCGATCAGTAGAATATTAATTACCCAACCAATAAAAAGTACGCTTAAGGGGAGGGAGGGGGTGAGGATGATCCAATCCACAAACGTAATTAACATCGAAGAAACAGTTACTGCTTTGATAATCTGGATCATCTCTGGCAGGCTAGAATAACCCCATAAACTGTTATATAAGCCAAAAAAAATAAAACAAATAATCCGCAAAGATGTAATCAAAATAACGTAATATAGCCATTTACTCTTATAATGCAAAGGAATTTTTCCCTCAAACCTGACCACAAACGATAACCATAAGGTGAGGTTGATGAGAAAAATATCAATTAGTAAAAGTATTTTTCGTTTCCAATTCAGTCTCATCCAGATTCTCCTTTGAACCATACTTCCATCAAAGATATATTAGTTTTAACATTTGTAATACTTCGTTTTGTACTTTGTAACTATTATCGGCTATTTGCCGAAAAAATAAAGTGAAGAATATTTCACTTTATATATACTTGATGTAATTGATACCACCTATTAATAGACAATCTTTTCCCAGATGTCAATTGCTACAACCAGTACAAACAGCGATAACTAAGGTTGCTCATTACTCCGTATGTTATATTCGATATTTTAAAAGCTATTCCTTTAAATTTTGATAGCTAGAGTTTAATTTTCGTAGTTTTTACCCCTTATATTTAGATAATGCGGAAACGTTCCATTTTATTGCCTAGTATTTAATATAGACATAAGTTAAGAATATTTTGCGGTTTTGCCGAAATCACTCTAAAATGTCTTTTAGTAAAAGGTTTTTCAAAAAATGGATAGAAAAATATACCATAATAATACGATAAATATGAATGATATAGCATTAACTTATCGAAAGGATTTAAAGATATGCTTATATTTTGTAGTGTTCTCGGAGAAAATCCATCTCGCCCACTACGAAAAAATTTAGTGATTGATGAGGGTTTATTTGAAAAAATTGGCGATGGCGATCCTATTGCTTTTGAGGAATTGTATCGTCTAACTGAAAAAACAGTTTACGCTTACCTGCTTTCCATTTTGAAAAACCATGATATGGTACAAGATGTCATGCAGGATACTTATTTGAAAATTCGCTCTGCAGCTCATCTCTATAAACCACAAGGAAAACCTTTAGCTTGGATTTTCACTGTCGCCCGCAATTTAGCTTTAATGAAAATCAGAACAAACAAGCGATATGTTAATACCGAATTTTCTTATATGGAGAATGATATCAACTTTTCTTATTTAACTGATGACGATGATAAGTTTGTGTTGCAAATGGCCTTAAAAATCCTGAACGAACAAGAACGAAAAGTTATTTTATTACACGCCGTTTCCGGTTTAAAACATCGCGAAATTGCCAGTAACCTTTCTATTCCTCTTTCAACCGTACTTTCACAATATCATCGTGGTCTAAGGAAGTTAAGAAAACATCTATCTGAAAGGGGGGGGTATAATAATGAACCGTAAAAGAATTGAAGCTCATCTAAACCGCGCTATAGAGCAACTAATACCGGATTTATTTGAAAGTCTGGCCAATACACCTATACGAAAAATGGAAAAACATGATTATATCACCCATCAAGAAGTAGCTGAACAACCTAACTATCAACAACAATTAATCACTGTTAGTGTCAGTATCATGTTAATAATTTGTATTTTAATTAATTGGTTTCAATTTATCTCTGTGGATAGTATCGTTAGTATAGATGTAAATCCCAGTATTGAAATCACCACCAACAAATGGAATAAAGTATTGGGAATTAAAGCCTTTAACTATGATGGAGACATTATCCTAGACCCTATAAATTTAAAAAATACAGATTTAAGTATTGCCCTTAATGCTATTTTCGACTCTATGTTCCAGATGGATTTTATTGGTAAAGATAGCAATGTAATATTAGTGTCTGTGCATAATAAAAATGCTACCAGCGCTGCAAAACTTCATGAACTCATTATAAAAGATATTTCTTCTTGTCTCCGTAAAAAAGAAGTTAAGCCTATGATACTACAGCAAACTATATTATCCCACAATAAGCCGAAGAAGTTAGCTAAAGAATATAATATTTCCTTGGGTAAATTAAATTTCCTCAAAGAATTAATTGCTTTGGATAGCTCTTTAAAAATCGAAGAATTAGCTCCGCTGTCCTTACAAGAATTGTTGCAGGTTGCAAAAGAAAAAGAAATCGACTTACATGAGTTAGTTGACTATGAAGACAGTTACTTAAACAAGGAGAGCAATATCAATAATTATGAGAACAAACAAGAAAATGAGGGTGTTGATGAGGATGATGAGGATAACGAAAAGAATATCATTAATTCTGTCTTCATGTCTATAGATAATATTCCTCATCCTATTCTCCACAATAATGGCGTTGAAGATCTTGATGACGACGATTGCGATGAAGACGAT
>DHOO01000091.1:350-971 GCA_002409975.1 Firmicutes bacterium UBA5388 | reverse complement strand
CGATTCGGTGGTTGATGACGACGATGATAGCGATGAAGACGATTCGGTGGTTGATGACGACGACTAAGTTTATCTGTAAAGTCCAATCTATTCAGGGGTGTAAATGGGTAATTTTTTGCTACATTCAGTTGATATACTAAAGTATTTTTTACAGCTGCAATAAAACTAATACTTTCTGCATTATCTTAACAAGAAGGTTATTTCAACTGAATAACCTTAATCCGAACTAAAAAATATTAGGAGGATGAAATTAATGACAAGAATAATGAATTGTAAAAAGACAGTTTTCGTAATCACAGCCGTTATATTGGCCGTAATTTATCTTAGTACTAGTGTTCTTGCTGCAAAACCCAAGTATAAACAACCAACAACCAATAAGATTGAGCAAGAAATAGAACCGGATAATAATGCTATCATTAAGTCCCATTTAATTCACAAAATTATGGAAGACAATCATACTATAACCATTGAAGAATTATCTTCTTTGCAAATTACTGACCTGCTTATATATGCAAAAGCAAACAACATTGATATTAAGGATGTTTTAGAGGAATACGAAGATGCTCTAGAAGATCTTTTAGAGAAAGACGACATAGATGATGACGATGATGACGACGATGA
>DHOO01000091.1:0-166 GCA_002409975.1 Firmicutes bacterium UBA5388 | reverse complement strand
GATGACGACGATGACGACGATGATTAATACTATTTGTTTATCACACTTATAAAAATTCGAACTTTCTTCTATAAAACTAGTTATTCAAACATAAGATTCTTTTTATATATTAACAAACCCCCGGATCTTTTTGATCCGGGGGTTTTAAAATTAATTCCTGGCAACG
>DHOO01000105.1:14106-19105 GCA_002409975.1 Firmicutes bacterium UBA5388 | reverse complement strand
ATATTAAGGAGTGATTTGATGAAGTTTTTATGTTGTTGGCTTTATGCAATTGATAAGTACGGTTTTCCACCAAGTATTCCGGATACTTTTTCCGCTCTTCGAGAAATGAAGGAACTGGGCTTTGACTATGCTGAATTAGAAGGGGTATCAGGTCCAAACTTGATTAGTGTATACGAGGCGCGTCATGAGATCAAGAAAGTATTGGATGAGATAGATCTTCGAGTAATTAATTTTGTGCCGGTAATCCCGGAATTACGGGAGCTTGATAACGAAAAAAGAAAATATGGACGCGAGATGTTCGAAAGAGGTTTGGAAGTCGCCAAAACGATCGGTACCGAGTTTATCCAGATAGATAGTTTTCCACCATGTTTAGAATGTCTGGATGGTGTGCAATATGATAGTGAGAATGTAACCAATTATGGCGCAAGATGGCGTTATCGAATGGCGCCTGAATTTAGTTGGGAGCGGCAGTGGGAAGTTTTGGTTGAAAGTGTAAAGTGGTGCGTGCAGAAAGCTAAAACCGTTGGTCTAAAACTAATCGTTGAACCGCGGGTGGGCGAAATTATCAGTAATACCGATGGAATGCTTCGTTTGATTGAAGCAGTTAATGAACCAAATCTTGGCGCCATCTTGGATACTGGCCACCAATACGCCCAGAAGGAAATTTTACCGCTAAGCGTGGCAAAATTGAAAGATCGTCTAATGTATCTACATCTTTCTGATAATGACAGTACCAAAAACGATCATTTTGTTCCTGGAAATGGGACGATTGACTGGATTGGGTTATTTGAAGCTCTAAAGATAAATAATTATCAAGGTTATGCCGGCTTGGACATTGCGAAAACTAATGAGGAATTAAGTGTATCCTACCTTAAAGCCAAGGATATTTTTACTCAATACGCGACGCAAGTGGGTTTATAAATCATTACTTGTGTCAAAAAGGAGGCGGGAGCAGAAAAGTTGATTATTTCCGGGACAAGCAGAAACAAAAATTAAGGAGGAAGAATTCATGTCGAGAAAAATAAGCGTCTTTTTAATTATTGGCCTACTCTTGGTTATGTTAGGTGTTAATATGACATCCTTTGCTAAAACAGAGACCCTAAAAGTGACCGCGGAAGCTTGGTATTTTAATAAGTATCCGATGGAAGAAGCGGCACAACGTTTTCAAGCTGATCATCCGGGTGTTACTTTTGAATGGTCTAAGGCAGGCGATTTTGAAGTTGCGCCTTTAATGCTTGCCTGGTCCCGTAACCGTTACATTGCTGACGTTGCGATTGTCGCCAGTCCTTCGGAAGCGGTTGCTTTTCAAGCTAAAGGTCTGCTTCTTAGTTTTGATGATGTGTTGGTAGGTAAGTATGCTAAGGATAAATGGCTGCAAGGATTCCTTGATCAATGCACCATTGATGGTAAAGTATATGCGATTCCTTCTGACGCTGAAGTGATGACCCTTATTGGGCGGAAAGACTTTGCTAAAGAAGCGGGATTAACCGATGCCAACGGGAATATTATTCCCGCTAAAGATTTAAATGAGTTATATAGTTATCTACAGAAATTAACAGTTAAAGATAGCACCGGTAAAACTACACGTTATGGATTAACTGTTAACTGGTGTTCCGAGTATATGGTTTACGCTTATTTCTCTGGAATCCAAGCGCTGCGGGGGAGTATTTATGATAAAAACGGAAACCTTGATTTTAGCTCTAAAGAAGCCTTGGCTTTGTTGGATTTCTGGCAGAAAGGTGTTAAGGAAGGTCTGATCTCCACTAGTTCTTTGGTGGATCATAGTGGACCGCGCAATGATATGAAATCCGGTTTGGCGGCAATTCTATGGGAAGATCATGCGCGGGTAATTGAAATTGGAAAAGTTGTCGGGCAGGATAAGATGCAGATTGTTCCCATACCTGGCGCTGACACTAATGGGACTGTCTCTTATACTATGAGTTTAATGATCCCCAAAAACGCTCAAAACCCACAATTGGCCAAGCAATTTGTTTTAGAACAAATGAATGCCGATTGGTTTGCTCATGACTTAATGGATAAATGGGGCAAGTTGTTGGGGTTAAAAGCCAATATTGAGGCTCGTCGGGACGATCCAATATGGAAGACCGTATATAGTTTAGCCGACAAATCGGTTGGACTTCCCAAAACAGTTGATCATGCGAAAATGGTTGATATCATGACCGCTGAAATTCATAATATGTTGAAGATGCAACAAACTCCGGAAAAGACTTTGGCTAATATTCAAAAACAGATCAAGCCATTAAACCTGAAACCGATCAAGTAGATTAATTATCAGTAACCTACAGGCCAGGACTGTTTTTAAAACAGTCCTGGCCCTCCTGGTATAGGATTAAGGAGTGTGAGTTATGGTAAAACGAGACCCACGCAAGCGAAACAATTTTATTGTCTCTTGGTTATTTGTCTTACCAGCTGTTTTATTAATGGGCGCTTTTTTGCTATATCCTTTATTATCGGCGTTGAGAATCAGTTTTTCCGAATATAACTTTGTCTATTCCGAAAAACCAGTGTTTAATGGCTTAACAAATTATATAAAACTATTCCAGGATCCTCATTTTCTTGTAGCATTTAAGAACACTATTTATTATACGTTGGTCTTTTTCCCTTTATTTATGTTGATTGCTTTATGTTTAGCCTTATTATTGAATTCAAAAGTTAAAGGAAATGGTATTTTTCAGACTGCAATCTTATTACCGATTGTCGTTCCTCTCTCGCTGGCAGGCATTATGTTTACCTGGATCTTTAGTCAGGATTTTGGAATTTTAAACCACTTGTTAGCAAATGTTCTTCATTTACCGAACTTACAACGTTTTTGGCTTGGTGACACTCAGACAGCGATGAATTCATTAATTGCAGTAGGCCTCTGGAAATATACTGGATTTGGGATTATACTATTTCTTTCTGGTTTAAAAGCAATTTCCTCCGATATTTATGAAGTTGCAAAAGTAGATGGTGTGAATTCTTGGCAAAATTTATTCTATATTACTCTCCCTAATCTAAAGGGCTCCTTTTCTCTGGTTGGCATCTGGGGGATCATTCAGGCGATAAAAGTTTACGACCAAGTAGTTGTCATGACTAATGGCGGTCCGGGAACTTCTACCTTAGTTCTTTATTTATATGCTTGGAAAAACGCATTCAGCTTTTTTAATATGGGAATTGGAGAAGCAATTGCCTTTTTTACTGCTGCTTTAGCAATTATTATTTCTGTTGTTTTTAAATTTGTCCTTAAGCCAGAGAAGGGGTGAGTTCATGTTACGAAAAGAAAAAAATAAGAGTTATCGAATTTTAGTGTTTGTAATCGGCGTCATTGCCTCCGTGACAGTTTTGTCTCCTATTATCTGGATTATTTTAACCTCGTTTAAGGATGTTAAAGAAATATATACAGTTCCCTTGACGATTTGGCCGCGTAAATTTGTCTGGACAAATTATCTGACTGTAGTAGAAGGGCTACCCGAGTTTCCAACTTACTTCTTTAACTCAATTAAAGTAACAATTGGCACACTATTGTTAGTGCTACCGGCCAGCGCTGCGGCAGGATATGCTTTAGGACGGCGCGAATTTCCCGGAAAAGCTATTATTAATTTATTTATTATTGCCATTCTTGCTATTCCTTTTCTAGTCTTTTTAATTCCACTTTATATTATTGAGGACATTCTTAATATGCTAGACACCAATATAGGTTTGATCCTACCTTATGCGGCATTAAATTTGCCACTGGGGATTTTAGTAATGCAAGCGTCTTATCGAGAAATACCTTCGGAGCTGGAGGATTCGGCTCGAATTGATGGAGCGAATGCCTTTCAGACTTGGTTTCAAATTATGACTCCTTTGGTTATTACTGGGTTGGCGGCGGTCACTATTTTTACTTTTGTGGCGGTGTGGGAAGAGTATATGTTTGCGCGGACATTTATGGTCAATACTTCCGCCCAGACTTTAGCTGTTGGCTTGCCTTCATTACGGGTGGAATCTAAATCATGGGCCTATGGAACGCTTAGCGCTGCTTTAACCCTTTCGTTATTACCGATTAGTGTCGTGTTTATTGTTTTACGAAAATATTTTGTTGAAGGGGTATTGCGCGGTTCAGTCAAAGGCTGAGCTAATGTTATGTCTTAATTAGAGGGAGAAAGATATCCTTAAAGGGCTTGATCCTGTTTAAAGCATTATGCAATTTCTTAATTAAGTTAAGGAGCTATTTTATTATGAAGGTAAAATTATATAGAAATTCTGAAGAACTAGGAAAAGAAGCGGCGAAATATTCCGCTACCGTTTTAAATAAAGCGATTATAGAAAAAGGTAAGGCTAGATTACTCTTATCTACAGGCGCTTCACAATTTGATACTTTAAAAGCTTTAGTAAAAGAAAACGTGGATTGGAGCAAAGTAGAGATGTTTCACCTGGATGAGTATGTCAACCTTCCTCCGACTCACCCAGCTAGTTTCTGTAGATACCTTAAAGAACGTTTTACTAGCCAGGTTAAACTTAAGGCGACCTATTTTGTAAAGGGAGAAGGAGATCTTGACAAACATATCAAAGAATTGTCAAACCAGATTCGGAAAGAACCGATTGATTTGGCATTGGTAGGGATTGGTGAGAATGCTCATATTGCTTTTAATGACCCTCCTGCTGATTTTGAGACAACGGAGGCTTACATTGTGGTTAATCTTGATGAAAAATGCAAGAAGCAACAGGTGCGGGAAGGTTGGTTCCCGACAGCGGCAGATGTGCCAAAACAAGCAATTTCTATTACTGTACACCAGATAATGCAGAGTAAAGTTATTGTCTCAGCGGTTCCCTATCTAGCTAAGGCTAATGCTGTGAAACTTACTTTGGAGAATGAGATTACCAATACGATTCCTGCTACTAAACTTAAAGAACATCCCGACACTACATTGTTCCTAGATGAAGAATCTGCTTCCCTGGTCAGTAAGGAATTGTTAGCTAAATTCTTCTAAGTAGTCGCCCACCCCAGCCAGCTGGGGCA
>DHOO01000105.1:13836-13956 GCA_002409975.1 Firmicutes bacterium UBA5388 | reverse complement strand
GTCGCCCACCCCAGCCAGCTGGGGCAAGCGAAGGGATGAAAATTGCGATGAGCTATGAGGGATATTTGCCGGATTTTGAGATTTACAGTCGTAAGGTTATCATTCACTACGAGTGACGAG
>DHOO01000105.1:0-13676 GCA_002409975.1 Firmicutes bacterium UBA5388 | reverse complement strand
ACGAGTGACGAGCGACGAATATCGAGAGCTATTTTCTAAGTAGTAATTTAAAAATAGAAAATTAGGAGTCGGATGATGGACGTTTTTGTTGCAACTACTGATATATTCTGGCGAGTACTGGTCGTTTTTTCGTTAGCGCTTTTTGGTATTGCCGCTAGAAAATCTGATGTTTTTAAAGAAGAAGCAAAACAATCTTTGGCTGATATTATGCTTAATATTACCTTGCCTCCTCTCATCTTTGTTTCAATGACGGTTGATATTACTTGGGAAAAGTTACTGTCAGGAATTGTTTCTCCCTTTATAGCGCTGGCGCTCGTGGGGCTCATGATCATAGTAGCTAAAGCTCTTGGCAAGTTGGTTACTATGATGCCCCAGCGGCGTGGAACTTTTTCCATACTTTGCGCTATGCCAAACACTGCTTTCATTGGTTTTCCGGTTATCTTATCTATCTTGGGTCAGGAAGGTTTAGCCTATGCGGTTCTATATGATATTGGGATTACAATCGCTTTTTGTTCGATTGCTATTCTTGCGCTTAAAGAAGGATTAATACAGAAAGGAAGCTGGAAATTCTTAATTAACCCTCCTTTAATCGCGACAGTTTTGGGATTATTCATTAATAAACTGGGAATTAAAATCCCTGACTTAGTTTTGGAACCTCTTAAAATAATGGGAAATGCTACTGTGCCAATTGCTATGCTTTTGATGGGGTATATGCTTGGAGGTCTTCAATTTCAAAGTAAAGCGGTAAACTTTGAATTAGCAATGGTTTGTATTTGCAAACTATTACTCTATCCTTTATTGGCATATTTAATGATGCTGCCTTTTAACATAGACCCTTTAGTAAGAACAGTGGTCATCATTGAGTCTGCTATGCCTAGCATGGCAAGCACGCCCGTCTTGACTCAAAAGTACGGAGGGGATAGTGAATTTGCAGTAACTGCAATCTTTATAACAACATTATTAAGTGTCATCACGATTCCGTTGATGGTTTATTTCTTATTGTAATCGAACTTGTTAACCCGATGAGCAATCTCACATTTCGCACCCTGTAAGCAAAGGTAAGTTAAATTGGTTTTCCGAAAATTGGGTGCGAGATAAAAGCCCAGCTAAATTAAAAGGTACGAAAGTGAGATCAATGGAAAAGGCCATCTTTTTGGTAGCGGTTAATAAAGTAGCAGATTTCTACGGAGAATCAAGATTTCTATGATGCTGACTTTGAATCGGGTGCTTTAACCCGATTTTTTGTTTGCCTAGCAAACAGGGCTTTGGTTAAATCATGCCTTCTTAAATTAGCCAAAACTTTAAAAGAAGACATCATCCCTCTGTTAGCTCGCAGTTTTCTTAGGCTCATTAAGGAGAATGATGTTAATTGAGATTGCTGTTGTTTTCTCAAATAAAGTTATTTTGTGAAAGAAATTAAATTGAACGAATTTGAAGATAGAGTTATAATGGTTTTATTAGCAGGAAAGATTGGAGTGTAGCAACCAGACCGAGGACCATACCTACTAATACTTGTTTAAGATCATGTTCTTTGGTGGTGACACGGGCCCAAGCAACCAGAGCTAGCAGGGGGATAGATAGCAATCCCCAACAACCAGGTAAGATAATATTTAAGGCCGTAACCGGCCCGGCGACAGCGCTGCCATGACCGCTAGCTTTATAGAAAAAATTAACGATAATTAACAATACAACTGTCAGGAAATAGGAAAGCGCAATCGTCTTTAAAATGGGATCAATTCCTCGAACTAAGGCATAAATTAGAAAGATGGAATAAGAAAAAAGAAAACTAATAAAGGAGATCTTTCTTCTAGTAGCTAAGGGTAACCTATGCAGTATGATGCTATCCTGGGCGGTAAGGGCAGGGATTAGCCCTAAGAGAAAAGTGGCTACCAAAAAGTGGAACCTATTAGCCCCTAAAAGGAGTTCTGGTTTGGCGATGAGGGCGCCTCCGAGAACTAGAACAGCTAGATAGGGGGGGCTGCAAATATAACTAATCATTTTGGCCAGGAGTCGTTTGGGATTTGTTGACATTTCAATCACCTCGTAGCTTAGACCAAAGTTTTGCCAATAAGTTGCGAAATTTTGATGCAACTTACTTTTTATTTTACCGTCAAATAAAAGAACGAAGGAAAATCGGGGGAACCTGAAGTGGATGAAAATCAATTAATAATCAAGGCCCAAAACGGGGATAACGAGGCTTTTAGAGAATTAGTGGAAACTCATCAATCAAAAGTCTATCATTTATTATTGGGTTTTTTACGGGACGAATATGCAGCCGAAGAGGTAGCGGTAGAGACCTTTGTTAAAGCCTGGCGGCATTTATCGAGTTTTCGGTTAGAAGCAACTTTTTGGACTTGGTTATATAGAATCGCTTACCGGTCTGCTATTGATTATAAAAGACGTCAAGACCCCGAGAAAAATCTATGTTTATTAGAAGAGAATCTGGTTTCGGAAAAAGCGGGACCGTTAGATTTAATAATTGAAAAGGACCGAAATAAGGATTTGCTCAAAGCCTTGCAAAAAATATCCTTTCAGCAACGGGCCGCTATTATTCTATATTACTTTCAAGGTTTGTCTTATCAAGAAATTGCTGACATTACGAAGCGTCCGATTGGGACGATCCGGGCTGATTTACATAGAGGGAAAAAACGATTAAAAGAGATACTTACCGGAAAATGGAGGGAAGATGGTGAGAGTAAAAGAAGACAAACCCCGTTGGGAAGAAGAGAGCAAATCACCGAAGGAGTTAGATCTATTTTTAGCTGAATTACACCAAAAGCAACATCCGGATGTTTTTTCGGAAATTGGACTCTCTCTGGGATGGTGTCAACAGCAGGCGCCACCGACTTTGACGACAAAGGTAATGGAAAGGATCGTGGAAGAAAGTAAAGGCAAACTTTTTAGCAGTAAAATGTTTTGGGCAGCAAGTTTATTATCTGTATTGATGTTGCTTGTTGCCGCTGGTTTCTTAACTAAGTTAGGAGATTTTAGTGGATTAACAGATACAGTCCGGACGGAAGTGGGTCTTTTCTGGTTAGTCGCCAGTTTAGGTGTGAGCTTATTTACTTTGACTACTTCTTTCTTGGTCGGGGAACAATTGATCGAAAAAAGACTGGGGTTTAATGGAGGGAAGGAAAAATGGATTGGCTGATGATTATGATGACCGCGATGGTTTTAGTTATGCTAATTTTATCGTTTGCAATGAGATATTTTATTCATCTAGAACGAATGGCTTTAATCAAACAAGGTATTATCCCCCCGGCGTTAGTTAATCCCATCCTCAGGCGGGGCTCTTTTGGTTTATTACTTGCTGGTCTAATTACCACATTAAGTGGTATTGGCTTGTCAGCTGGACTATATTATGGATTAGGAATCGGTTTTTGGTTGATTGGGGGATTTGTGCCGACTGGGGTTGGTATAGCTTTGATTCTTGGATATATGCTGGGCGGGGGTCAAGTTGCCAAGGAGGAGCCTGCTCCAGAAGAAAAGGAGGTTACTCCGCCCGTACACGCGAAGTGATGAAAATTAGAGCCAGGCGCCTCGATAGCATCGTAGATTTAAACGGTCAAATCTTTAATAATTGAATAAAGCAATTCCTTAACTAAAAGAGCCACCAAAGTTTTATTGGTGGCTCTTTTAAATTAGGTTAGTATTCTGATTGTTCACGTCGCAACTGTTAGCGCGCGTAAAGTGATGGAAAATGGGACCTCCGATCTGGACAGCTTACAAAAAGACCGCCGTTCAACTACGAGTAACCGGTAAAGAGCGACGAGAGGCTTTTTCAAATGGGTTATTTCTGAACTACCTGATCCCCGGCAGAAATGTCAAGACCACTTCTAAACTTTTTTACTATTGAGCAAGTAGCCGACTTATCTTTTACCTGAGTGACTTTAATCTCAGCCACAGGTTCGGTAATCGAGTCAATAATTTCTCCGGTTGTCGGATCTTTAATTACTTGTAGTAGCTTATGAACTTCAAAACTCATTCCTTCTTTAACCCCATCATTAGAACCGATATTGATAATAATTCTACTGGCATCAGCATAGGCGACCAACGCAGTCAAACCTTTTGGTTTGGCTGGAGTGAAAGCGGTAACCTTTTTCTCTAATTCTTTAACTACTTTATCTACCGCCTCTCTGAGGGCTTTTCCCAAATTAGTGGCGCGAAACTCATCGCTGCTTAGATCGAGAGAATTCCAATCGTATTCAACGGAGATATTAGCTTGCTTCTTTTCGCCCTCCCCCTTTACCGCTGCCAAAATCTCGGCGGAATTAGTATCGACCAAGCGAGCGTCAATGACGACCCGAGATGTGGTGGTTTTGAGGCCGAGACCTTTTCCACCTAGCGAAAGTGCTCCGCCTGTAGTTTTGTTGGTAAATTCGGTGACTTTGCCAATCAGCAAGAACTGAACACCAAGGATCTTTCCAATCTTGGCGGCGCTACTAGCGTCTACGAGGCCGGAAGCGCCAAACTCTTGTTCTTCTAGGACTCTTTGGATTTGCTCTCGTTCCATCACCCGGAATTTTTGAGGGGTTAAATTTAATAAGGCAGTGACTAATTCATCAGAGACTCCAGAACCGACATTGTAATCGCCCCACCAAACCTCATCGATTGAACCGTCATCAAAAGGTAAGACCGCGATCTTATATAGATCTTGGGCCGCCGATACCGGTGTGATTAATAAGATTAATAAAAGGAACGTTACCATAGTAAGTAAAATATTCTTGTTCATTTTTATCCTCCTTTTTTAGAATTGAGAATCCCTTGATGTGAAAATGAAATTTATTCCTTCTTTAAAGCTATGATGAAGGTGGTTTCATCTTCTGTACTAGTTATAGAGACCGATCCGGATCTGCCATCTTCTTTTTCAAAAAAGATAAGGGTTATACCCCCTAAATTGCTGGTTTCAACCGACCAACCTTTATTTTCTAGTTCGCGCTGGTAAAACTCAGCTACTAGTTTGCTTTGGTCTTTGGTGGAAAAGGTGGCGGATGAATTATCTCCGTTTGAAGCGCCCAGATAAGCTTGGATTTCAGCTTTAGGATAGAGGGTAATGTCCCGTGGGTAATCCTTAGGTAGTTTTTCACCAAACGTTACACCACTAACAGTCATAGAAGAACCATCTCTGCCGATCTCTACTTTTTCGCCTGTCATAGAACTGAGAAATTTCCCTGCCAATTTCTCGCTAAAGTTTTGTTTTGGTCGGTAAAAAGCTGATCGTCCTAGAAATGAAGGACGGAGACCAAGAGTAAAACGGAAGATGATTCCCAAGACCAAAAGACTGCCAAGAATGGCAAGACCGATTTGAATTACTTTCTTTTCCAGTTTTAAGGTTCCGGGTTCGCGTAAAGAAAGTACTTGATAAGCCAAGGCGGCGCCGATTACTCCAAGAGGAGCGGTTAATACTACTGGAACGATAAACAGGAAAGCACCCAGGCTACTCAAAATTCCGAGGATTAGACTATAAATCCAGACCATTGGAGGGTCAGTTAGAAAGGATTTAACACTTTTGTTGATGGCTTCTCTTAGGTTTAGGTTTTCATCGACGACAAAGGCGATTGCCATAAGACTAACGAGGAAGAGCGCCGGAGAAACTGCCAGCGAAAACACCCATCCAACTATAGGAATGGCTCCGATAATGCTGATTAAAAAGGAGACAAGTCCAGAAAGAATGGTAATAATTAAAGTGGGTAAAAATTGATCGAAGTGGCCGAAGATTTCTTTAAAATCAGTCTCTTCTCCTCGTAACAGCTTTAAACAGATGAGGATTAAACCGCCAAGAAGCGGTCCGGCAAGGATGCCTAAACTAAGGCAGGAGAGGATAAGTGTTAGTAACGTAGAGATGAAGAGTACCAGAAAGTTTTTAAAATAAAGTTCAAAGATGCGCCGTAGGTTCTGTTGGATATCCATATAGTAACCTCCTTTTTATGTTTAATATAAGATAAATTCTTTATTTTTTTCTTTTTTATTCCTCCTTTATTTCAAGTATTATAACTAAGTAAGTATAGCAATTGATTCTAAACAAATTCTAAACAAAACGAGAAGAAGTGGAATAAATGTACGATATATACTATTAAGAAATTGGGCCAAGTGGTAGTTAACGTTTACGACTATATAGTGTTTAACTAATATTTGAGGGGATTGTCTAATTTTCAAAATTCCTCACTCATAATATATAGACAATCCCTAGTGAGATTATCATTATATTATGGTCAAATCTTAAAAAATTTAATTATGCAATTTCTTAATTTAGGATTTGACTATAATAAAAGGAAGTTTGTCGAGTCTCCTGACTTAGATTTAATATAAAAAGCCATATTAAAAAGCCGCTTTTATCAAGCGGCTTTTTGCTCTAAGGTGCTTTACCTGCATGCTGAGGCTGGTGGAATACAGATGACCTGACCTGGAGAAATGACATTCGGGTTTGGAATCTGTGGGTTGAAGCGGATCAGGCAATCTAAAGGAATTCCATAGCGATTGGCGATATTAAAGAGAGTGTCACCAGAACGGATGGTATAGAGGATTCCTCCCGGCGGACAGGGTACTTGCGGCGGCGGTGTGACGACGCATGCCGAGGCTGGTGGGATGCAGATGACCTGACCTGGGAAAATGAGATTAGGGTTAGTAATCTGTGGATTGAACCGGATCAGGCAATCTAAAGGAATCCCGAAACGGTTGGCAATATTAAACAGTGTATCTCCGGCTCTGACCGTATAGAGAATACCTCCCGGTGGGCAGGGCACAGGTGTAGGAACACAAGCTGAAGCTGGTGGGATACAAAGAACCTGACCCGGGAAGATAGTACTATCGGTTACCTGTGGATTAAAGCGGAGTAAGCAATCTGCAGGGATTCCAAATCGACTGGCAATTCCGAAGATAGTATCCCCTGGTCTAACCGTATAGAGAATACCTCCTGGTGGACATGTTGGTGTCGGAGCGCATGCTGCTTGTGGAGGAATACAAATGGTCTGTCCTGGGAAGATATTGTTAGGGTCAGTAATCTGTGGATTAAAGCGGAGCAAACAATCTACAGGAATTCCAAACCGACTGGCAATACCAATTATAGTATCGCCTGCTCTAACTGTATAGAGAATACCTCCCGGCGGGCAGGGCACAGGTGTTGGCGCACATGCTGAAGCTGGTGGGATACAAAGAACCTGACCCGGGAAGATCACATCGCCGATAATCTGCGGATTAAATTGACGTAGACAATCCAAAGGAATTCCGAACCGGTTAGCAATGCTGAACAGCGTATCTCCCGCTCTAACTGTATATAAAATACCTCCAGGCGGGCAAGGAACTGGAGTAGGCACACAAGCTGAAGCTGGTGGGATACAAAGAACCTGACCCGGGAAGATGACATCGCCGGTAATCTGCGGATTAAATCGACGTAAACAATCCAAAGGAATTCCGAAACGATTAGCAATGCTAAAAAGGGTATCACCTGCTCGTACCGTATAAAGAATACCACCGGGTGGGCATACAGGCTGGTTCACCTCAGAGACTTGGTTTTTTTCTATAATGTTTTCTTCTTTCCTTTCTATATTTTCGGACATTTAGGCACCTCCTCATTAACTGAGTACTTATAAATCCTGTTATAAAATATTCATAGGGTTGGCCGGAGGCACCAAGATTTCAGCACAAAAGTCTATTACTTATGAATAAAAAGCGAAAATAAAGCCGCAAGTTGAAGACAAGAAAGAAGGTTTAATTAAGGTTGAGGTCTATGTTGATTAAATATCGGAGTTCTTTTTTATTTACCACCGGTTTGTTAATTTCGGTAATTAACATGATAATAGGGCATGTAAAATGAATAAAAAAATATTATCAAAAAAGGCCGCCAGATTGGCGGCTATTAAACGTGAACGGATGTAAGGCTTTAAATAGTTTATGGATAATATGTTCAATGATGATTAAAAGGCAACACCTTTGCTACTTTCAGTAGTGTCTTTATTATCAGCAATGGTTTGTTTCAGGAAGTTTACTAGTAGGGCAGTAACCACAGTACCCGCAGCCAAAGCAAGCAAATACAGGCCAAAATTACCAATCATCGGAATAACAAAAATACCACCATGGGGAGCACGTAAAGTACATTTGAAGAGCATGGACAAGGCGCCTGCTGTTGCCGAACCAATCATAATAGAAGGGATAACTCGTAACGGATCAGCAGCGGCAAATGGGATTGCGCCTTCAGTAATAAAGGAGGCTCCCATGATCCAGGCAGCTTTACCTGCTTCGATTTCCCGTTTGGAATATTTGTGAGGGGCAAGTAGCGTAGCTAAAGCTAGACCAAGCGGTGGTGTCATCCCTGCAGCCATGATGGCGGCATGGGGTTCTAAAATGTTTTCAGAGATCATAGCCAATCCGAAAGTATAAGCTACCTTGTTGACCGGTCCCCCCATATCAAAAGCCATCATTAAACCTAAAACAATACCAAGAATCACATAACTACCTGTACTGAGCCCCCGTAACCATGCGGATAAACCATCCATTAAGGATTTGATTGGTGTTCCAATTACGATTACCATTAACAATCCGACAATCCCAGAACAGAGCAAGGGTATAATTAGTACAGGCATCAGTTTGGCTAAAGCCTTAGGAACCGGCCAATTTTTTATCCAGAGCGCAAGATAACCGGCGAGTAGCCCACCGATTATACCACCTAAAAAGCCAGCGCCGATGGTAGAAGCAAGCATTCCGGCGACCATTCCGGGAGCAATACCTGGCCGGTCGGCAATAGCAAACGCGATAAATCCTGCCAGAACCGGTACCATTAGACCAAAAGCAGTACCGCCAATGTTAAAGAGATACTCAGCAAGTGATCCGGTTTCCTTAAATCCTTCGTAACCTCCAATGGCAAACGATAAAGCGATTAAAATACCACCAGCTGTAACAAATGGAATCATGTAAGAAACACCAGTCATTAAGCTAGTTCTTAAATTCACTTTTGATTTAGCCATCCAAATAACCTCCTTTTTTTCTCCTTTTTTTCTTCGTGGGGGTTGTCCCCAGAAAAGTTTTCTTCTAAATCATCACCTTCCTTTTCGACAAGTTTTACTGCCTGTAGGATGAGGGCTGTGGGATTTTTGATTGCTTCTGAAACCCCACATTTAAGAACAGGTTTTCCCCAAAATCGGTCTTCGCCAGAAATAGACATATCTACTGCTAAGATAATTGCATCGGCTGATGCGATCTCTGCCTCAGTCAGTTCATTTTCAATCCCCATGGAACCTTGAGTTTCTACTTTGATGTTATAACCAAGTTCAGCGGCGGCTTCTTCTAAAGCTTCTGCTGCCATATATGTATGGGCGATCCCTGTTGGGCAGGCTGTTATACCAACCAATTTCATCCGGGTCACCTCCTTTCGCTGACAATACTTATTTTCGCGACTCGATTGCTCGTAGTACTTCTTCAACTGTTTTGGCCCGGAAAAGACGTTCTCTAAATTCCTGATGAATGAGCATCCGAGAAAGGGTAGCAAGGATTTTTAAATGTTGCTGATCGCTATTTTCAGGAACAGCAATTAAAAATATAAGATGGGCAAGGGAATGATCAGCTGATCCGAAATTTACGCCTGGTATTGACTTCCCAAAGGCAACAGAAGCTTCTTTTACCGCTGTGGATTTTCCGTGAGGGATGGCTACCCCCATCCCCACTCCGGTACTGCCTAAAGCTTCTCTGTGGAAGACTTCATTAATATATTCGTCTTTATTCAGTAGAAACCCATTTTCTTCAAGCAAATCAGCTAATTCCTTAATGACCTCTTCTTTCGAAGAAGCATTCAAAGTCATTTTAATTAAGTTAGGATGCAAAATTTCAGTAATCTTCATTTTCTCCTCCATCAAGTTAAATTGAGTATTCGCCTAAATACCCAATTAGGAATTTCCTCAAATGGTTATTAAAGACGCTTGATCACAATTGATTTCATAAAAGTTGACACCTTCTTAGCATTAGGTCTTAATACAGAAGTTCCTAACTCAGTAACTGCTAAAGTTCCGGAAGCAACTCCAAAACATAGCGATTTGCTTAGCGAATATCCTAATATTAATCCATAAACAATTCCGGCAACTAAACTATCGCCCGCTCCCACTGTATTTTGGGGTTTTACTACCGGTGGTCTGGCATGGAAGGTGCCTTCGTCACAGGCAAGGACAGCGCCCCTTTCACCTAAAGAGACAACAACAACTTCAATTTTGTAAGTTTTTCTAAAATCTTCTGCAGCAGCAGCAGCTGTTTCTTCAGTGGATATCTCTCGCCCCCACAGCTCTGAAAGTTCATATTGATTGGGTTTGATCATATACGGGGAAAAACGGAGTCCTTCTCTTAAAGCAGCTTCTGAAGTATCCAAAACAGTTTTACAACCATATTTTTTAGCAAGGAGAATTAATTCCCCGTAATACTCGGGTGGACAGCCTTCAGGAAGGCTACCGGCAAATACCAAAAATTTACTTTGTTGTGCATAATGGTCGATTTTTTGGCCCATTATTATTTTTTCTTCTTCCGTTATGAAGGGGCCAGGTTCATTTATTTCAGTTTCATTGTTAAATTGCGGGTCAATAATTTTAATATTCGTTCTGGTTTCACCAGAAACAAAAATGGGATCAATTGTTAAGTTATCATCTTCAAGCATTTTAATTAATTCACGTCCACTTATTCCGCCGAAAAAACCTAAAGCTTGTACTTCGACGCCAAACCCTCCAAGAATTCTTGCAATATTAATTGCTTTACCGCCCGGATCAATTCTTAACCGGTTTACGCGGTTGTTTTTGCCATTAGTAAAGCCAGGAATCCAGTAAGTCTTATCGATTGCAGGGTTGGGGGTAACGGTAGTGACAAACCGGTTATTCATTTTGGCCCTCCTTTTAATTTATGCTTGTTTCTAATGCTTTTTTAGAATGATGTTTCGATCACAGAAGTGTCCATTAACTTAGCTATCCGGCAATTTTCTCCACTCTAGTTAGAAGCATTACTCGGCGATTATGACTTGTATCCCGATGTTTTCCATTTCTTTTTTCATGTGCTGGTCGAGCCCGGAATCGGTAATTAAAATATCTAGCTCTGATGGTGACGCAATGGCGGTCAAACTATTTTTTCCGAATTTACTATGATCGAGGAGAGCTATTACTTGTGAGGCGCCTTGAATCATCGCCCGTTTGGTAAAGGCTTCGGTTAGATCGGGGGTAGTTAGCCCTTTTTCGAGAGTGAATCCATTGGCTGCAATAAAGACTTTGTCGGCATGAAAATTTTCTAAATTTTGTTGGGTTAAAGGTCCTACTAACGCTTGGGTATTGAATTTGACATGACCGCCTATGATTACCATCTCAATTCCATTGTTCGTTTCTAATTCTTGAGCGAAGTTTACCGCATTAGTAATTACGGTAATTTCCTGTTTGTCTTTTAAATGCTTTAGTACTTGTAGGGTAGTAGTACCGGAATCAAGGATAATTGTCTCTCCATTTTTCACACGACTGGCTGCCACAGAACCAATTTTCTGTTTTTGTTCCAAAAACTTATCTTTTTTATCCACATATGCTGGTTCAAACTTACTTAACGTAGCTAGAAGGGCGCCCCCGTGTGTCCGTTCGATCATTCCTAACTCCTGTAGTTCATTGAGATCTCGTCGGATAGTTGCCTCGCTTACAGTTAGTAGTTTTGCTAGTCCGCTCACAGACATACTGGAATGTTGCTTTAAAGCCTCAAATAATTTCTGTCGCCGTTCTTCTGGGAACAAATAGAAACCTCCTCTAAAAGTAAAATGTTTGTAATTATAACTTTACAATACAACATAAATGAACAAAATCCTTCATAAATGAAAAAAAATATGATCAAATTTGCTCATATAATATAAATATATAATAATTTTATTAATGGTTAACCTCCAAATATTGACCTCAAGCCTCATAACTGAAAATATTAATTGAAGCGGGATCGGGATGGGGTAGATAGTAAAATTATGTTTTTGAAGAGAAAATTTGGTGTAAGCAATAAAGTAAGAAGGATAACATAGACTTAGAGACGAAAATTTAAAGAAGGGTTTATCGTATAGAAAAAATTGAAGTAATGAGAATCAGAGCAAGGTAAATCGGCAAGCACAAAGGATTAATCTTCTGGTGAACTCTTTAATAATTGAAGTAGGCAATCCCTTAATCTTGCGAAGGAGTGTTGTAGTTGTTTAAAGCTGTAATCTTCGACTATGGATGTGTTATCTCTACTGAGCAGGTTAAACATGAAATTGAGGCGATGGTAGATCTGATTAAAATTAGTGAAGATACTTTTAAAAGCTATTATTATCAATATAGGTTGGAGTATGACAGGGGTATTTCCGGAGAGGAGTATTGGAGTAAAGTTCTTTCTGCCTGTAAAGTAGATTATGATCAGGAATTAATTGTCAAGTTAATCAATCATGATCTTAAAAGTTGGACAGTTACAAATCAGGCCATGCTTGACTGGGCAGAGGGTTTGAAAAAGAATGGTTATAAATTGGGAATCATCTCTAATATGCCAAAAGACATTTTAAAGTATATGAGAGAAAACTTTTCCTGGCTGAAAAATAAGCTTTTTGATACAGTGATCTTTTCTTGCGATCTACGAATTTGTAAACCGGATCCTTTAATTTATCGGCAATGTCTTGACAATTTAGATCTTTCCCCAGTAGAATGCTTGTTTATTGATGATTCTGAAATAAATATACAAGCAGCTAAGGAAATAGGGCTAAATGTTTTTCATTACCGAGGTTTAGAAGATTTAACTACTTTACAAGCAATGTTTGTTAAGTAAAACTGGTCGCTTTATTTTCATCCTTTCACGTGCCCCAGTATGCTGGGGTGGTTTAAAAAATGCGTTGACAAAGGAGTCTTGAAATGAAGAAGTTTCGAAAATTCCTTTCCAGGTTATGCTTAATCTTGCTTGTTATTATCGTATTGTATTTTGCTTTCGAGATCATAAAAGCCTGTCTTGTTACACCTAGAATAATGGAAAAAGCATTGAAGAATGTAACAACGAAAGTTAGCGATTTAAACCAGTGGCAATTAAATGCCTTACTGGCAATAGAAGATCCTAATTTTTACGAGCATAAAGGAGTTGATCTGAGGACGCCCGGCGCCGGGCTAACAACTATTACCCAGAGTTTAACCAAAGTGTTTTATTTTAATCAATTCAAGCCGGGATTGGCGAAAATAAAGCAAACTTTGATTGCCAGATATGTAGTAGATAAACTAGTAACCAAAGATGATCAACTGACTCTCTTTCTTAATACCATTTATTTGGGAGAGGCCAAGGGAAAAGCTGTGTTCGGGTTCGAGCATGCCGCCAAAGCTTACTACAATAAAAGAGTGGGCAATTTAACAGAAGACGAATATTTATCAATCGTAGCAATGATTATTGCGCCTCACAATTTCCATATTGTAGACTGTCCGGATGCGAATGCCGAACGGACTAAAAGAATTAAAAAAGTGATCTCTGGGGACTACCAGCCAAAACATCTGATGGATCTTTACTATGGGGAACTGGACGAAGAGACTCAGAAGGGGTTACCACCTGCTTCCTATGTTCCTTCCTCAATAAAAGCTTGGTGTTTAAAAAGCCTACAAAGCATTAAGGTTAAATTAAAAATGCTCTTCCAATGGTTGCTCCAACTCCTTGTGACCGGGAAATACTACTTAGAAAATACATCTCGC
>DHOO01000028.1:17466-17757 GCA_002409975.1 Firmicutes bacterium UBA5388 | reverse complement strand
CCGCGCTTTACAGACATCTCTTACCTCCCCAATTTTTCCCGAATATTGCGATGCACCGATCTCATAAATAGTTCCTTAACTATTTACTTGTTTATTCTAAGAAAATGTGACTAGTGTAGAATGGGAAGGAACAATCATTGTTTGTTTTTTAATTGTAAGCATTTGGTACTAATTAACAATCTTAACTTACCACATTATAATATAAATGTAAACTCCCATTACAGGGTAAATTTGGAAGAATTACATAAACAAATGCCAAATTGTCCCGAAAATGGTCCAATTCGGCAAAAT
>DHOO01000028.1:9777-17300 GCA_002409975.1 Firmicutes bacterium UBA5388 | reverse complement strand
CAAATCCATAATATGATTTGATCACAAAAAACATAATGGAATGAAATTCGATTTTTTATCAGATTTTCTTACAATCGTATTTTACTCTTCTACTTTAAGCGAATCCCAGCACCAATAAAAGCAAAATCAAAAAAAGCGTAAAGGGAGAAATGTTCAAATTGGCAAACCTTAAACTCACCTTGGAACCTCCTCCCGTAAAAGTTTTTTACCTTATTTCCACTATTTAAGTTTAGCAATTTCTTCTATCTAGTCCTCCAAACCTTATCTTTCCGAGCGCCATTAGGCTTTAAGCAGCAAAGGCTAAATTGGGTAACGATCGGCGAAGAGCTCCCCTCTCTATCATTAATAGTCCGTACTTCCTAACAGCAATAAAATAAGGATCAAAAAAATCAAAAACGGCATATAGCTATAAGTTTTAACCGCACCAGTACTATTTACCATTACTAATTCCTCCCTTTGATCTTAGTTCACTATTATATTATATGAGTTCTATTGATATCAGGGAATAATGATTAATACTTTTTTTGGAGGAGAAGCTGTTTTCTATTTTGGTTGAACAGGCACGGTCAAAGTATTAGCATAAAATCTGCTTTTTTATTCTCTAGTCTCGCCCAGCCGTGGTTTTTCCATGCTTAGTAATAATTTCAGCCTTTCCACGAATTTTGATAGCTGAGGTATGATGAGTAAACTGAAAGATCATTACCTCCCCCTTGTCCAACTTTTCTGTATGATGAAATTTAGTCTCTTTTCCCCGAGTTAAACCAATAATGGTCACCCCATCCTCTAAAGCTTTTACCATGATAAAATCTCCTAAGACTTCTTCTTGAAAACGTTCTCCTTCCACCTTCCCTCCTCCTTCCATAATAATGTTAACACTTCTTCTCACCATCAAGCGTCTTTAAAGGCAGTGTCGCGTTTTTACCAAAAACCAGCAAGCGATCGTCGGCTAATAGAATCTCAGGGCCTTTTGGAAAGATCGTTATTTTCTCGGAACGAGAGATCGAGAGTACTAAAAGCTCTTTTTTCCGTAAATCCAGTTCCGCTAGGGTAGCGCCAATCCACTCGCCGGTTGTCCCTGAAGGTGACAGCAGCAGCTCATAGACACCAAAATCTTCAGAAAGCGGATAAACACTTTGATATTCATTGGGATCGTTTCTAAGGGAGGCTAAGTAATAAAGAGCAAGACTGACGGCCACTAAAATTATGATTAGTAAAACCGTCTCCCAGAGACGCGGAAAGATAATAACCCTAATCAACAAAGAAAATAAAAGAAGCCGTCCTCCTTTAACGATAAGGACCATCCTTAGATGTTGTCCATTAAGTTCCTCGCCTGAACAAAGCGGATAATTAAGTAAACCCCGCAAAATTTTTGAAGCAGCCGTGGCCAACCCTACCTTTTTATCATAACCTTTTAGTTGATAATAAAGCCCGATACTCCAGAGAAGAAAGAGGAGAAAAATCATTACGCTACTCACCGGGCAACCCTCCTATGCAAAAGTTCCTTATAAACTATGAATTAAGAGAAGGGTTTATGCTTGTTAAACAAAAGGAGGGTTTTATGTCTGTTAAAATTACCAAGCTCCAAAGCGGTTAGTCAAATTTTCTTTAAGCCGTTCTGCAGTAATTGGCAACTCGGTCAGTCCTTCCTTAATGGCTCTTGCCCCGACGGCAAATGCTACCGCGGGGACGACCCGTTGGTCAAAAGGACCGGGAATGATCCGGGCCGCTGACAGTTGTTCCCGGCTAATCAGACCGGCGATGGCTTTAGCCGCTCCCAGCATCATTCCTTCAGAAATCTTCCTTGCCCGCACATCAAGGGCGCCTCGGAAAATTCCAGGGAAACCAAGAAGATTATTGATCTGATTGGGATAATCTGAGCGACCGGTTCCCACCACTGCCGCTCCGCCCCATTTAGCTTCCTCCGGATCGATCTCGGGCTCTGGATTAGCCATCGCAAAGATGATCGCCTTGGGCGCCATCTCTTTTACCATTTCGCCGGAGAGTATCTTCGCTGCGGATACGCCAATGAAAACATCCGCCCCTCTAAGGGCGGAACGTAAATCTCCTTTTTCCCCTTCCGGGTTGGTAAGCAAGGCCAGCGTTTTTTGGTAAGGATTAATTCCTGCCATCTTCGGGTGGAGGATCCCTGTTAAATCGCAAAGCTTTATCCGTCGGGCGCCTGCTGTATAAAGAAGTTTAGTAATAGCCTGACCAGCCGCTCCCGCCCCATTGATCACAATCTTAATCCGGTCCAGGCTTTTACCTACCACTTTGATTGCATTTAACAAACCGGCTAAACACACGACGGCGGTTCCATGTTGATCATCGTGGAAGACAGGAATTTTCAGCCGGGCGCCGATTGCTTCCTCAATGGCGAAACAACGCGGAGCTGAAATATCTTCTAAGTTAATACCGGCGAAAGTCGGAGCCAGCCTCACTACGGTTTCGACGATCTCTTCCACTCTTTTAGTGTTTAAACATAAAGGGAAAGCATCGATTCCGGCAAAAGTCTTAAAAAGAATTGCTTTCCCTTCCATGACAGGTAAAGCCGCTTCGGGACCAAGATCGCCTAAACCAAGAACAGCAGTGCCATCAGTGATGACCGCCACGGTATTTCCTTTATTAGTATAATCAAAGACCAAAGAGGAATCTTTCTTAATCTCCAGGCAAGGTTCGGCAACCCCCGGGGAATAAGCAAGACTAAGGTCCTCGGCTTTTTCGATTTTGACCTTGCTACAAACTTCAATTTTCCCTCGCTTTTCTTTATGTAATTGTAAAGCGACCGACCGTAAATCCATCTTGTTCACCTCTTTGCGCCCGAAGCTTCTCCTTCGAGAGTTCCTTGGAGTAAGCGCTGTCGCAATGTTTCATAGATTAAAATGCCGGCAGAAATCGATACATTTAAGGATTCTGCTCCCCCTGGCAGTGGGATGCCTAGGCCCTCCACTAGTTGTTGGTCAATATTAGATAAATTACATCCACGCGCTTCGTTTCCCAGTAAAAAAAGAGTGGGACCGGTAAAATCCTGTTGATAATAAAGCTTAACGCCTCTGGGATCGGCAGCCCAAACTTTTACTCCTTTAGAAGCAGCCCAAGAAAGTATTTTTTCTAAAGAAGAAGGGTAAATCTGTAGATTAAAAATACCTCCCTGGGTGGAACGGACTACTTTCCCGGAATAAGGGTCAACGGTTCCCGGAGTAATAAAAATGTTTCTAAGCCCAGCTGCCCATGAAGTACGAATGATCGTCCCCAGGTTACCGGGATCTTGAATCTGATCCAGAATCAACCCCATAAACCCCTGTTCTATCTCGGGAAACACGGTTTGCTCTTTAGGTTGAGCTATTAACCCTAAAACATCCTGGGGGTTTTCTGTTTCTGTTAACTCTGCATAAAGACGGGGAGAAACATGATAAACCGGAATCCGCTTCTTCTCAACATACTCCCATAGCGCTCCACAGCAAAGGATCTCTCCGTTAGTAAATACTCCTCTAACCTCAAAAGTAGAGGCTAAGGCTTCTTCTAATAAATGGGGACCTTCAGCTAAAAAGAGTTGATGCTTGCGCCGACCTTTTTTAGTCTTCAGAGAGATAATGGTCTTGATTAATGGATTATCCCTGCTCGTTAGTAAGGTCAAACCGGCGCCTCCTCAAAAAATACTCTCCTCACCTTTCACTCCCTCTAGGCAAAAGCCAAGCTAAATTTAGTTTCTAAAATCTAGATCTCAGTTAAAAGCCCGGTTTAATCAAATGGGTACGAAATGTGAGATTCTATTCCGTGAAAGGGGGAGCAATTCAAAAAACGGCCGGAAGGCCGTTTTATTGCTGCTGTTTAGCAACCGACACTAGTTTCTCAAAAGCCGAACTATCATTAACCGCCAGATCCGCCAAGACTTTACGGTTAATCTGCACTCCTGCTTTTTTCAATCCGCTGATAAATACACTATAGGATAAACCATTCATCCGGGCAGCAGCATTAATTCGAGAAATCCACAGTTTTCTAAAATCCCGCTTTTTGGCGCGGCGGTCCCGATAGGCATAAGCCAACGATTTTAATAACTGTTCATTAGCTACTCGATATAAACGGCTTTTAGAACCACGATAACCTTTAGTTAGTTTTAATATTTTTTTATGACGTTGGCGTGTGACGTAACCACCTTTAACGCGTGCCAAAGTTACTCCTCCTATCTATTGCCTGTATTCATTAACCGGGTTTATTGTAATCCTAACATCCTTCTGACTCGCCTTTCATCCGCTGAAGTTACTAATTCAGCTTTACGAAGGTTTCTCTTTCTCTCCGGCGACTTTTTTTCTAAAATATGACTTCTATAAGCTTTGTTCTTTTTAATTTTTCCACTCCCGGTTAGAGTAAATCTTTTAGCAGCTCCGCGGTGAGTTTTCATCTTTGGCATTTTTTTCTCCCCTTATCGCTATATTCCAATATAGTTATTATTCCTGTTTGGTGGAAAGAATCATAATCATATTTCTTCCTTCAACTTTTGGCTCTCTTTCCAGTGTAGCCTGTCCTTTGACGGCCTCATAAAGCTGCATAAGAAGGTTTTTACCTAAATCGGCATGGACAATCTCCCGTCCTCTAAATCTCACGGAAACCTTTACTTTATCTCCACCATTTAAAAATTTTAACGCCTGCTTGACCTTAACTTGAAAATCATGGGTTTCGATCTTCGGTGTTAACCTGATTTCCTTGATGTCAACAATTTTCTGACGTTTTCGAGCTTCTCGCTCCCGCCTACTCTGCTCATACCGGTACTTACCATAATCCATGATTTTACAGACCGGTGGTTTAGCGGTTGGAGCCACCTCCACCAAATCTAAATCCTTCTCCCGGGCGATCTTGATCGCCTCTATTACAGCCAGGATTCCTAGCTGTTCACCATCAGCGCTCACTACTCTTACTTCTCTTGCCCGGATTTCTTCATTGACACGCAGCTCACTGTTAATCGGCCGCCACCTCCTGTTAAATAATAAAATGTAACATAAATTAATTAAGCGAGCAGATAACCTCTGCTCGCCGTAATGAGTACACTTTTCATTAACTTCGCGGAATACACAACCCAAGCTAGTAAAAACTGCTGGGTGAGAAGCAGAGGCTTCTACTTAAGAATAAATATTTCATAAAGAGTATATCATTATTAGAATCGATGGTCAAGTATGATCTCACTTTTTTATTCTTCTCCCCATCTTTTCCGGCAATAATCAATTACTGATTGTAGATCAGCAGGCAGCGGCGCGTTAAACTCCATATATCTCCCTGTTTGGGGATGGATAAAGCCTAAAATAGCAGCATGGAGAGCTTGTCCCTTAATGGTAAAAGGCTCTTTTTGTCTTCCATAAACATGATCTCCGGCCACGGGATGTCCAAGATACTGTAGATGTGCACGAATCTGATGCGTTCTTCCGGTTTCTAACTTTGCCTCAAGCAAGGTATAGGGACCAAGCTCCTCAATAACCCGGTAGTAGGTAATGGCTGGTCTTCCCTTCGGTATAATCGCCATCTTCTGACGATGAATTGGATCCCTACCAATGGGGGCATCAATTGTTCCCTCAGCTAAAGACAAGCTACCATGCGCCAGCGCTATATATATGCGGGTCATTGTTCTCTCTTTTAACTGCTTGGCTAAAGCGAGATGGGACTGATCATGTTTCGCCACCACTAAAGCCCCGGAGGTATCTTTATCCAAGCGGTGGACAATGCCCGGACGTATAATCCCACCGATTCCGGATAGATCATTACAATGAGTGAGCAGCGCATTAACCAAAGTTCCCCTAGAATTTCCAACCGCTGGATGAACCACCATCCCACGGGGTTTATTTACCACTACAAGATCTTTGTCTTCGTACAGAATATCAAGAGGAAGATCTTCCGGCTCGATCTCCAAAGGCTTAGGCTCCTCAAACTCCGCTTCAATTCGATCGCCCTCTTGTACCTGATAACTAGGTTTAATCACAAAAGAATTGACAGTAACCTTTCCGTTTTTTAATAATCTTTGCGCAAAAGAGCGGGAAGGTAGCTTCCCAACCTGTGTCAGAAAAACATCAATCCTCAAACCTACATCTTCTGGCTCAACTATGAATCGTAGAAGAGGCACAACGTTCATTCCCCAATTTCTTTTTTAATCGATAGCCTATATAGAGAAAAACCACTACTGCTACAAGCAAAGAAAATACTTGGGTAGTCCTAAGCCAACCAAAGGCTAGGATTTGACTATCACGAAATGCTTCGATAATAATACGAAGAAAAGAATACAACCCTACATAAAGCCAGAAAATAAACCCGGGGAAATACCTCTCTTTGCGCTCTTCCACTCGTCTACCACTTATCCAAAGAACAATAAAGAGGAGAAGATTCCCAATCATTTCATAAATTTGGGTCGGGTGCCTCAGCAGATCATCAGCCGAAGAACACCGCATCGCCCAAGCTAAATCGGTCTCAACCCCATAACAGCAACCACTCAGCAAGCAACCTACTCGTCCGATCATGTGTCCGAGTGGGATATATAAAGCGATGACATCCGCCAAATTCCAAGTAGAGATCTGAGCCTTCTTGGTATAATATACTCCAAGAAGTACCCCACCGATTACCGCTCCAAAAAAAGAACCAGCAGAACCCGAAAAAATAGCCAATGGCTCCCGTTTATAAGTCTCAAATTCACAGATGACATAGAGTAGTTTGGCAAAAACCAAACCTCCGACGATTACATAGATAGCAAAATCAGTAATTTGGTTGAACGTAGCAATTTTTCTTTGCTGAGCAGCCAATCCAACCCAAATTATTCCTAACAGCAGAGCTAGAGCCACCATTAAACCATACGAATAGATCTGGATTCTCCCTAAGGAAAATAAGACAGGAAACATAAGATAACCCCCCTTATTATCTAGTTTTCCAGCTGGCTTAGATACCAAAAAACCATAACAACACCGATGAAAATCGCCGTATCAGCAAAATTAAAGATTGGAAAGTTTTGTAAAGGCCAAAAGTCAACATCCAAAAAATCAATAACTAAACCAGTTCTTAAACGGTCGATCAGATTACCAGCTGCACCTCCTAAGCCCAGCGCTAAACCCAGGCGAAAGGAGAAAGGATGTTCGGGAATTTTTTTTCGGAAAAAAAAGACAAACATAAAAAGTACCAAAGTCAAGAGAATGAGAACAAAGGTTTTATTCGGTAAAATGCCAAAAGCTGCCCCTGGGTTCTTAATATGAGTAAAGGATAAAACACCGGGAATGATATGAATACCTTGATTTAAAGCCAAATATTTGTGGATAAGAAACTTAGTGGTCTGGTCGAAACCAATGATCAATAAGATTATAATATAAAAATAACCCAATACTACTCCTCCGCTATTATTCCTCATATACCATCAAAGCTATTATTGATTAGATCAAATACTTTGTCAAGACTCTCGAAACTCATCGTTCTATCTTCATCCTTTCACGTGCCCCAGCTTGCTGGGGTGGTGGACTACCCAGAAAATAGCCCTGGTTGATTCACCCGCCTATGATTTA
>DHOO01000028.1:0-9559 GCA_002409975.1 Firmicutes bacterium UBA5388 | reverse complement strand
TTCACGTGTGCGGGCGGTAGCCAGCGTGAGCGAATACTTAAAAAAGAGTAAGTTGGTTGGTAGCCGGTAAACCATCAAGACACCCCTGTCTGGCCAAGACTTCAATAACAGTGGAAGATAAACGCGCTCTGGTCTTCAAATCTTCTATTGAATAAAACTCACCATCGTTTCGAGCCAGCACTAAAGTACGGGCGGCAGCCTCACCTAATCCTTGGATGGAAATCAGTGGCATCAACAGTCCTGCTGGGGTAATTAAAAACCGAGTGGCATCAGAATGGTAAAGATCCACCGGGAGAAATTTAATCCCTCTAAGCATCGCCTCCAAAACAACTTCCAAAATAGCATAGAGGCTTTTCTCTTTAGCTGTTATTTCGTTTCCTTTGCTCTGAAGTTCTTTCAAATACTTTTTAACAAACTCTTGCCCTTGTAAGACCAAGTCAGCATTAAAATCATTAGCCCGTACCGAAAAATAGGCAGCATAAAAGGCTTCCGGGTAGTAGACTTTAAAATAAGCAATTCTAAATCCCATCATTACATAAGCGGCAGCATGGGCTTTGGGAAAGAGGTATTTGATCTTTAAACACGAATCAATATACCACTCAGGGATGTGGTTTTCCTTTAATAACCGTACATCCTCCTCTTCTAAGCCTCGGCCTTTACGAACTTTCTCCATAATAGTAAAAGCTGATTTGGGGGGCACACCCCGAAAGATGAGATCATTCATAATATTATCTCGAGTAGAAATAACCTCTGACAGGGTGGCTTGTTTATTTTTAATCAAATCCTGAGCATTCCCTAACCAAACATTAGTGCCATGGGAAAGTCCTGAGATACAAATTAATTCGGAAAATGTTTGCGGTTTGGTATCTTCCAGCATCTGCCTAGCAAATCCTGTCCCAAACTCTGGAATCCCTAATGTTCCTAAATCAAAACCAAGCTCTTCTGGGGTAATTCCTAACGGTTCCACCGAGAAAAAGAGCTTCATGGTTTTGGCATCGTCCAACGGGACAGACTGAGGATCAACCCCTGTAAGATCCTGAAGCATTCTGATCACTGTCGGATCATCATGACCAAGGATATCCAGTTTAACTAACCTACTCTCTAAAGCTCCATGGTAATCAAAATGAGTAGTAACCCATTCTGCGTTCCGATCATTAGCCGGATACTGGATAGGGGTAAATTTATAAATCTCCTGATCTTTAGGGACGACAATCATCCCCCCCGGATGTTGTCCGGTAGAACGACGTACACCGGTGCATCCCTGCACCAGTCGATTAATCTCTGCTTGCCGCAGAATAAGCCCTTTTTCCTCCATATAACCCTTAACAAAGCCAAAAGCAGTCTTCTCTGCTAAGCCAGTAATGGTACCCGCTCGAAAAACATAGCCTTTTCCTAATAGCTCTTCTGTATAACGATGAACAATTGGTTGATATTCCCCGGAAAAATTAAGATCAATATCAGGTTCTTTATCCCCCTCAAACCCCATGAAAGTAGCAAATGGGATATCTTGACCATCTTTGGTTAAAACAGCATGACACCGGGGACAATTCTTATCCGGAAGATCATACCCGGAACCAACTGCCCCCGTCTCCATAAACTCATGGTAATGACATTTTGCACAAAGATAATGAGCGGGAAGAGGATTTACCTCCGTAATTCCACATAGAGTAGCAACTAATGATGACCCGACCGAGCCCCTTGAACCAACCAGATAACCATCATCAAGCGATTTTTTTACGAGTTTTTGCGCGATTAAGTACAAGACCGCATAACCATGACCGATAATACTCTTTAACTCTCTTTCCAAACGTTCGACCACAATAGCAGGTAAGGGATGCCCATAGATCTCCTCTGCCCGACGGTAAGAAGTGTCTCTAATTTCTTCTTCAGCTCCAGGAATCTTTGGCGGAAAAAATCCATCCGGAACGGGTTTGATCTCACCAATCTCCGCCTCTATTTCCCTCGGGTTTTCTACTACTACCCGATAAGCTAAGTCCTCACCTAAATAAGAAAACTCTTGTAACATCTCTTTCGTCGTTCGTAGATACAAAGGAGGTTGCTGATCAGCGTCTTCATATCCTTGACCAGCTAAGAGAATCTGGCGAAAAATCGCTTCTTCTGGGCGGAGAAAATGAACATCGCCAGTGGCAACTACTGGTTTGCCCAGTTTTTCTCCTAATCGATAGATTTTTTTATTAATTTCAACCAATTCTTCTTTAGTTGCTCTATCTTCACGAATTAAAAACTCATTATTGGGTAAAGGTTGAATCTCCAAAAAATCGTAGAAGTCAGCAATCATCTGAACGTTCTCTTCATCAACCCCATTAAGCAAGGCTGAAAAAAGTTCACCTGCTTCACAGGCGGAACCCAAGAGTAAACCCTCGCGAAACTCGGATAAAAGGGAGCGCGGAATCCGGGGATGACGATGAAAGTATTTAAGGTGGGAAGCAGAGACTAATTTATACAGATTTTGCAATCCAGTAAGATCCTTGACTAAAAGTATAATATGATAAGTATGCAAGTTTTCTGGATGGATCTCCGGCGCTAATAGATTGAGGTTAGACCAATTTTTCAAGGAACGTTCTTTACATAGTTCCAAACCTTTCTCCAAGATCCGCCAGGCCGTTTGCGCGTCGTCTCCCGCCCGGTGATGTTGTTGCTGAACGATACCAAGCTCTTTGGCAACCGCATCCAAACGGTGGCTTTTTAGATGAGACCATAGCGCACGGCTTAATGCTAAGGTATCTACCACTGGGGGGGTAAAATCATAATCTAAATGTTTCTCAAACTTCTCCTGTAAAAACCCCAGATCAAACTGGGCATTATGAGCAGCTAACACCGCTCCGGTCGCAAACTCTTTAAACTCCGACAAGACATCCTCAGGTAACGGCGCTTCTTTAACCATCTCATTAGTAATCCCTGTCAATGCTCTGATCTTAGGAGGAATCGAACGAGTTGGCCGGACCAATTTTTCAAAAACCTCAGAAACTTCACCATTTACGATCTTAACGGCGCCGATTTCCAAGAGTTCCTCGCGACGAGGATTTAAACCAGTGGTTTCAATATCCACTACTACCAGCGGCCCATCGAAGAAAGCGCTAGACGGAGGGTTAAACACAATCGGTTCTTCATCATTAACCAGATAACCTTCCATCCCGTAAATAATCTTAATCCCGTATTTAGCTCCTAACCGAGCTGCTTCCGGAAAAGCCTGGAGCACACCATGGTCGGTAATGGCGATTGCTTTATGTCCCCATTCAGCAGCCATTTTAATTGCTTTTTCTAAATCCACTAAACTATCCATCGCCGACATCTTAGTATGAAGGTGCAATTCGATCCGCTTTTCCTCTACCTCATCTACTATCTCAGGCGCCGAAGTAACTTGGATGCTACGCGCCATAAAAACTATTTCCTTAGCGTAATCATCGTATTGAAGATTACCTTTAACCCTTAACCACATTCCTTTTTGTACTAAAGATGAGGGATCTTGTTTCTGAGTAGCAAACGCCTTAACGGAAATAGAATCAGTATAATCCGTAAGATCAAAAAGAAGTAAGTTACGGCCGGATTTAAGCGATCGAATCTCAGTTTTTAAAACCTCCCCTTCGATCACCACCTTCTCATCTTCCTCTTGTAAATCTTTAATCCACTGAGCTCCTTCCTTGATCTTTGAGCCCAGTAAAACCTCGCTTACCTTTTGCCGATTTTGGGGCGGAGTAAAGTCCTGACGATAAGATTCTTCTTCAAAAGCAAATTCCTGAAAAGGAGGGATTTCCAATGGTTCCTCACTAACTTCATAACGGAGTTTAAAACTCATTCCACTTCTCTTTTGGATATAATTTAGTAATTGCTGTTCACGAGGCCTGATATAATCCAAGGCTAATGGGGTATTAATATTTATAATAAGGGTATGATCCGCTTCTAACTCTAAGGGAGATGAAGTTAACCAGGCGTAAATTCCCGGGAATTTTTCCTTAATCCCTCCAGCTAGTGCTTGTAAATTAAAAGCGCGATGATCAAAAACTGCTGAATTAACTGTTTTCTTTGCTACTTTAGCCTTACACTTCGCTTTTAAAAGACCGGAAAGACCCTGTTCAATCTCTGCTTTAAGCTCATCGCCGATTTCTTCGGGAGTTCGGAGCCACAAGGTTACAACCTGGGCTTGACAATTAATTATGATTTTCTCAATTTCAATTCCTGCTAAAACTTGGAGATCCGGAAATAAAAGGGAGATTTCCTCAATCCCCCTTATTTCTGATAAATTTTTCATTTTAGGTTCGATCAGATACTGTTTAGTCATGATAACCTCCACCGGATTCGCTGTAGTTGCTGATCAATAGTTGTTTTCTCTCCTTGCCAAGATTAAGATATTTTGGTGGAAACAAGCACTTTAATAATCTGCCAATACATCCGCAAACGAGCAATAAACCCTCGATAGAAACCCATTTTTTCTTCTTTCATCACTTGGGATAGATTTGGTAGATTGACCCAAACCACCTTACACTGGTGGACACGAGCAAAGCGGCTGAGCACCACCTCAATGCCATATTTAGTATGGTCCAAATTGGGAAGAGATTCAAATAACTCTCTTCTTACTGCCCTTTGCCCGTTTAAAAAAGGAGTAACTTGTTGAGATAAATCGGTAGAAATTCTCCCCGCGGTAAAAAAACCGATGGTCATGATGGCATCTTGATTGATAATCGGGGAGATTAAGTCGGAAATATGATGGGGAGTCAGTCCCATCAGATCAGCATCTAAAAGGAGAATAACTTCAGCAGTAGACGCTTGGACACCTGCCATTACAGCAGCTCCTTTTCCCCTATTAGATGGCAAAGTAATTACTTCTGCTCCCATCTCTCTGGCTACTTCTGCCGTACGATCCGTAGAACCATCACTGACGACAATTACTTGCGATATTTCTTTACATTTCATCACCGGCTCAAGTACGTAACAAATATTGTTCTCTTCATTATAAGCTGGGATAACAACTGCAATTTCCATTATTACCACCCTATTTCTTCTCGAGAATAACACCATCTTGACTCTGATTAGTTGGCATTATTTCATTCAAAACTCCTCCTGGTGAGTGGGCTTTGAGATAAGCCAAGACTTGTGATGTAACCTCTGAGAGTGACCACCGTAAATCTTCACCTGTCATCCTTAATTTTACTTCAACTTCCTCCTTAGCTAGTCCTTTTGGGCCGACGGTTAAGCGAACCGGAATCCCGATCAAATCCGCATCTTTAAATTTCACTCCGGCTCGCTCATCCCGATCGTCAAGGAGAACTTCCACCCCGGCAGCGATAAGTCCTTTATAGATCTCTTCAGCTTGAGGAAGTTGCTCTTTACTAATGGGAAGGATAAGCACCTGGAAAGGAGCGATTGGCGCCGGCCATTTTATTCCGTCCTGATCATTATTTTGTTCAATAGCAGCTGCGACAATCCGACTAATTCCAATCCCGTAACATCCCATAATTAAAGGTTTCTCCTCGCCTTGTTCATCGCGGAAAGTAGCCCGTAAAGAACTGCTATATTTGGTCCCCAATTTAAAGATATGACCTACTTCCACCCCTCTGGTTTCCAGCAGTGGATGCTGGCAATGGGGACATTGATCACCAGCCTTTGCCAACCTTAAATCAGCAAAAGAATCCACACGAAAATCCCGTTCCAAGTTAACATTACGAAGATGATAATCTTTAAGATTAGCGCCGCAGATCGAGTTAGCCATTGCTTTGATGCGTAGATCAGCTAAGACCTTAACCCGTTTTTCCTGTAATCCAAGCGGACCAACATAGCCAACAGGGAGATCTAGCTTACTGGCGATCTCTTCCGGTGGAGCTAAACGGTACGGTTTATTTAATAAATTCCCTAATTTAATATCATTAATCTCATCATCACCCCGGACCAGAACTGCAAGGATCTCGTCATCGGTCTGGTAAAAAAGAGTCTTAATTAGCTGCGACGGAGGAACAGAAAGATAGGTGGTTACCTCTGGGACAGTAGCTTGACCGGGGGTATGAACTTTTTCGATCGGCAAAAGAGGCTCTTCCATAGAAGAGGGTAAGGCAGCTGTGGCTTTCTCGTTATTAGCCGCATAAGAGCACTCTTCGCAGTACAAAATAACCGCCTCACCAGAATCGGCTAACACCATAAACTCGTGACTGACATCCCCTCCGATTGCTCCTGAATCAGCTTCTACCGCTCGAAACTCCAATCCGCACCTGGTAAAAATCTGGTTATAAGCCTCAAACATCGCCTGATAACTACGGTTCAAACCATCATTATCCCGGTCAAAAGAGTACAAGTCTTTCATAATAAACTCTCTCGCTCTCATTACTCCAAACCGGGGTCTAATCTCATCTCGATATTTATTTTGAATCTGGTAGAGCCGCAAGGGAAGCTCACGGTAGGAACGAACTTCATTTTTTACTAGAGAAGTAATCATCTCTTCATGGGTAGGACCTAAACAAAAATCCCGCTGATGTCGATCTTTTAGTCTGAACATTTCCTCCCCGTAAACATCCCATCTCCCGGTTTGTTGCCAGATCTCTGCCGGTTGAACCATTGGCAACAATACCTGCACTCCGCCGGCCCGATCCATCTCTTCTTCCACAATTTTGATAATCTTTTTGAGCACCCGATGGGCTAAAGGTAAAAAACTATAAATACCAGCGGATGATTTTCTAATCATTCCGGCCCTAAGCATTAATTTGTGACTGGCGATCTCTGCTTCCGCCGGTATTTCTCGAAGAGTAGGAATAAAATACTGAGAGTACTTCATAAGTCGTACCTCCTTCTTCGTCACTCGTGTTTCTTGAAAAACATTATGTTAATTTTGTTTCCAAATTTCAGCTTGCGATGGCTCCAGCGGATTGGCTCCATACTTTTCCGCAATCAACTTCTTCAATTCTTCAGTAAAAGCTGGTAATAGCCGGTCTTCCTTTTCTTTACGCAAGATTTTCCCTTCGCGGAAAATTAAACCTTCACCTTTCCCGCCGGCAAGGCCTAAATCCGCTCGCGAGGCTTCTCCCGGACCATTAACAACACAACCCATTACTGCTAAGTGGAGTGGATAGGGAAGATCACGGACCATATTCTCCACCTCAGCCACCAGCTTTTCCAGTTGAAGCTGACAGCGTCCACAAGTAGGACAAGAAATCACTACTGGTCCTTTCTCTCTTAACTGGAGCGCTTTTAAAATTTCATAAGCCGCAGTCACCTCATTAACAGGATCTCCGGTCAGCGATACCCTAATCGTATCACCAATCCCTTGATGGAGAAGGATCCCCAAACCAACAGCTGATCTGATAGTTCCGCGCCACCTGGAGCCCGCTTCGGTAACTCCCAGGTGTAAGGGAAAATCCCACTTTGAGGAGAATTCGGTACAAACCCGGATCGTTTCTAGTACATCAGACGATTTAAGCGATACAACAACCTGCTCACAACCTTCTTCTGTCACTAAACGAAGTTGATCCTCAGCGCTTAACAACATCGCTGGCACAATATCACCATCAGTTTTTTCCAAATATCTTCGGTGTAAAGAACCGGCATTAACTCCCACCCGTAAGGCCACCTTATTGGTTCGCGCGGCTTGGACAATTGTTTTTACCCGATCCGTGCTTCCAATATTACCGGGGTTAATGCGGAGTTTAGCCACTCCGGCATCAATCGCCGCTAAAGCCAGACGGTAATCGAAATGAATATCGGCAGCCACCGGTAAAGGAGAGTTCCTTACTATTTTCCGTAAAGCCTCCGCTGCTTCCCGGTCAGGAACAGCCACTCGTATTAGTTCGCAACCAACCGCAGCCAGTTCCTGAATTTGATGAAGAGTAGCCGCAATATCGCTAGTATCAGTATTAGTCATGGATTGAACAACTACCGGCGAACCTCCACCAATGACCAGGTTTCCTACTTGTACTTGGCGGGTATTTTTTCTTACTTTCATCTTTCGTCCTCATTCTCAAGATAATAACTTTTCCGCTAGGGTTGTCCCTAGTTTTATTTCTTTTTAGAACACAGATCACAAAAGCCTTTATTCTTCCTGACTTGCGCCGGCGCTTCTTTCCCACATCTGATACAAAATACACCCGCAGTTTTGGCACACTCCCGACACAAGCCGGCGATTTTTACATAAGCCGGGTCGGGCTTTCCACAAGCGGGGCAGAGACATTTCCGACAATATCCGCCCCCAACCTTAACCTCTTCCGGAGCCAAACGCCCGCAACCAAGACAGACCCAGTTTTTTTCCTTCTTCTTTTTCATCTCTTGAACACAATATTCACAAAGATTATAAGCTTTTAAGATCCTACTTTGGCGAACAGTATTCCCGCAGCGAACACAGTAGCGTTTGGCGCGTCTTCCCCGTCCTTTCCCCTCTTTATTTGGGTCGAGCCAGGGGTTTTTAATTCTTCCTGGCATTAGTATTTCCTCCAGTATTATTTAACTTTTCTGTAGGAGTCTCCGGAGAATACTAGTAATATCACCGAAAATCACCGACAGATAAAAAGCCATGACCAATAACAACCCTATCATCTGTGCTGTCGCTTTTTGTTCCGGCGTAAACTCCTTCCCCCTTAATCTTTCTACAATAATAATTACAATCCAACCTCCATCTAACAAGGGTAACGGGATCGGTAGTAAATTGAAAATTCCCAGAAACAAATTAAAACTAGCTACCAAACTAAAAAATAAGTATAAACCGGATTTTAAGGCTTGATCAATGACCCCTACCATTCCGATCGGCCCCAAAAATTGAGCTCTTTCCTTCCCCCTAAGCATATTAAAGAGACTGACCGGAATTGCCACGATCTGATAACCGGTAACGCTCACCCCATAACGAATCGCTTCCAACACAGGGAGTTTTTTCACAACATAGGCAGGTAAAATTCCGATTCTGCCTGCATCCAGCGCCGGATCAAAAATGGGAATAATCTCTCTGGTAAAAACAGCTTCATCCCTTTTAATCTTAACTGTTAGTTTCTTCCGGGGGGAATTATGAATTATGCCGGTAATCTGCTCCCAACGATTAATCGTCTCCCCGTTGATCTCTATAATCTCATCTCCCGGAGAAAGCCCGGCTTCATAGGCAGGTGATTTAGGTTCCACAAAACCGATTAACGCACGGTCACTTTGCAGCTGAAAAGGAAGGCCCAAAGCCGCTGCTATGAAAATAAAAGTTAACATGGCGAGGATTAAATTATTCAATGGGCCGGCCAGGATCACAAGGGTTTTTTTCCATAAAGGTAACTCGCCAAAAACATATTCTCCCGGTTTCTTCTCTGTCTCTCCTTCTAAAGCAATATCCATTCCGGCGATTTTAACAAAGCCGCCTAAAGGGACAGCCCTTAGGGAGTAAAGAATATCATTCCTTTTTTTTTGCGTTAACACTGGGCCGAAACCGATAGAAAATTCATAAACTGTGACCCCAAATAAACGCGCGAAAAAAAAGTGCCCCAATTCATGAACTAAGACTAATAACCCAATCAGAACTATAAAAACAGGTAAAGTTGCTAACGACAAAGGAACCCCTCCTACCTAGAAAATACTTCTCGATACTCGT
>DHOO01000027.1:5186-7057 GCA_002409975.1 Firmicutes bacterium UBA5388 | reverse complement strand
CATGGTTACCGGTTTGCCCGGTGTTTATGCAAAAACAGTTCTAACTTATGCTCACGAAACAAATCATCCTCATCCGGTTTACTTACATGCGGAAAAGTTCAAGGAATATGTCGAAGAATTAAGTAACGGAAAAATGGAACTGGTGGTCTACCCTGCAGGTGAACTAGGCGCCGCGATGGATGTAGCACAACAAGCGAAGATGGGTTCTATTGATATGGCGCTATTGGGAACACCGATTGTGCAATTCCTTCCCGACTATGGCGCCTTTGACATGCCTTACCTTTTTAAAAACCGCGAACATGCCTATAAAGTAGCTTGGGGAGAAATTGGCGAAGAGTTATCAGAAAAACTTTTAAAAAAGTCTGGGTTAATTGTTCTGACTTCATATGAAAACGGATTTCGGCAGATCACTAATAATATCAGACCTATTAACACGCCAGCGGATTTAAAGGGCGTTAAACTAAGAACTCCCAGTAGTGCGATTCGGGTTAACACTTTTAAGACTTTTGGCGCGGCGCCTACTCCAATGTCATGGACTGAAGTTTATGGGGCCCTGCAAAGAGGGGTAATTGACGGACAGGAGAACCCGGTAGGTAATATTGCTTCTGCTAAACTGTGGGAAGTTCAGAAATACCTTTCGATCACCAACCATGTGTATGGGTTTCAGTTTGTATTGATGAATAAAAAGTCTTTTGACAAACTATCAAAAGAGGAACAAAGAATTCTAAAAGAAGCAGCTCGTAAGGCCAGTGAATGGGAGATTCAGTGGTGTGCGGAAAATGAGAAACAAATCGTTAAGCAGATGGAGAAGGAAGGAATTAAAGTAAATTACGCCGATATGGATTCTTTTCAAAAACTTGCTTTGGAAAAAATTTGGCCTCAATATGCTGATCAGTACGGTGAGTTGATTGCCAAGGTAATTGAAGCAGGTAAATAAGAAGGTGGACTTAGGCTGTCCCAGAGTTTAATGGGGCAGCCTCTTTAAAACACTAGGAGGTGAGATGTTGTAATGTATAAAAGATTAAGCGTTGGATTTAACAGGTTCATCGATACACTATGCGTTATCGTGCAGTTAATTATGGTATTAACAGTTGTTTTGCAGGTTTTTTATCGTTATGTGCTCGTTAACCCTCTGGGTTGGACAGAAGAAGTAGGGATTATGACGATGGTCTGGTCTACATTTATTGGCTCGTATCTCGCTTTTCGAGAGGATAAGCACATGAGGATTTCCCTTCTTTATAATAAGCTAAGTGAAAAAAGCCAAAAAGTAATGTTGGTTTTGGGAAATGTGCTAATGGTTGTGATGAATATTTACATTATCATCTACGGTTCAAACTTTGTTCGGGCATTTCATGGCATGAACTCGCCTTATATAGGGATTCCCATGTCTTTGGTTTATGCGATTATTCCGGTGAGCGCAGTGTTATGGTCGGCAAAGCTGATTCTGGATAGTTTCGCTATGATCAAAAGCCAGGATAAAATGGTAAACCAAGAGGGTAAAGGAGGGAAAAGTAATTGAGTTTAGGATTAGCCGTATTACTAGTTGTAAGTGTTATTTTACTATTCATCTATGTTCCGTTGGCTTTTGCTTTAGGCCTCTCTACACTTGCCTTTATGTTAATTCAAGGCGCGCCCCTGACCATTATTCCCCAGCAACTATACAAAGGCGCGGACAATTTTGTGCTGATGGCGCTACCCTTATTTATTTTAGCCGGAAATCTAATGAATACCGGAGGAATAACCAAGCGTATTGTTAACTTGTCTCTGGCGATAGTGGGGCATATCCGTGGCGGATTGGCCCTGGTAAATGTCATCGCAAGTATGTTTTTTGCCGGAGTTTCCGGTTCGGCGGTTGCTGATACGGCATCAAT
>DHOO01000027.1:0-4972 GCA_002409975.1 Firmicutes bacterium UBA5388 | reverse complement strand
TGTTCATCTACGATCGGGATTGTTATTCCTCCAAGTGTTCCCATGGTTTTGCATGGTTTTGTGTCCGGTGTTTCCATCGGAGCGATGTTTTTGGCGGGAGTTATACCCGGAATCCTGATTGGTCTTATACAAATGGTGATTGCTTATATTATCTCGGTGAAAAGAGAATATCCTCGTTCAGGGGATTTTTCTTGGGCTAAGGTCTGGGCAGCATTTAAAGATGCGTGGTTGGCTTTGCTTTTGCCCTTAATTATTTTGGGTTTCATTACTTTTGGGATCGCTACTCCCACCGAGGTGGCAGGGATAGCGGTTGTATATGCGATCGTGATCGGTATGTTTTGCTACAAAGAATTAAAACTATCTGATCTCTATAAAATATTTCTTGATAGTGTAAAGACTACGGCATCAATCATGATTATCATCTCCTTCTCAATGTTACTAGGGTGGGCTCTTTCTCAGCAAAGAGTGCCGCAGGCGATTACTGCTGCCATCATGGGGGTTACGGAAAATCCTTATTTAGCTCTGCTGATCATCAGTGGATTGTTAATCGTGGCGGGCTGTTTTCTGCATGGCACGGCGCTACAATTAATAATTGTGCCAATGCTCTTGCCTTTAGTTAACAGAGTAGGTATTGACCCGCTGCATTTTGCGATGGTAGTTGTATTGTGTGTAGGTATTGGGCAACAGACTCCGCCGGTGGGTTCGGCCTTATTTGTGACCAGTACCCTTGCGGGAAATGATATCCTTGAGGTGACAAAGGAGAATATGCCCTTTATGATGTCCCTCGTTTTGGTATTGCTGTTGATCATCTTTTTCCCACCCATCATTAATGTCATTCCCAATATTTTTATGAAGTGAAAAATATAATAATTTGTCGCTTTTATTATGCTAATTAATTATTGTTAATTGAGGGGGTATTAAATGGTATGATCTATCATCATCTGTTTGAAAGGTTTAAGAAAAAAGATGTTATAACCGCCGGATTAATAGGTTCGGGACATTTTGGAACGGCGGTTGTAACCCAGTCGATGGAAATTCCTTTACTAAAAGTGCCTGTGATTGCCGATCATGATTTAAAAGCGGCGCGCTTAGCCTATGAACGGGCGGGTATCTCTAAGGAAAACATCGTTGAGTGTGAAAATGTTCAAAAGGTTCTTCAACTCATGGAACAAGGGAAATATATTATCGTCAATGATCCAATGATCTTAATGGAACTGCCTGTTGATCTTGTAGTGGAGTCGACCGGCATTCCAGAAGCGGGAGCGCGACATGGGCTGGAAGCTATTAACCACGGTAAACACATCGCAATGGTTACCAAAGAAACAGATTCGGTTGTCGGTCCGCTCTTAAATCATTTGGCGCAAAAAGCCGGAGTAGTATATACTCCGGTCGACGGCGACCAGCATGGTTTATTAATGGGGATGATTGCCTGGGCTAGAGGACTTGGCCTGGAAATAGTCTCTGCCGGAAAAGCGCGAGATGCCGAGTTTATCTATGACCGAGAAAAGGGCGAGATTATCTGTGAAGCGGATGGTATTACCGTACATGAAACAAGAAAAGTCAAAGTGGACAAAAAAGACGCCTGGGCCTTTGAGCCTATCTCGGGAGGCAAAGCCGGCGCATGTGTTAAGGCCCGTAGAGAACTGCTTAGCGATCTGCCGCATGCTGGCGGTTTTGACTTGTGTGAAATGGTTATTGCAGCCAATACTAATGGTTTGGTTCCGGATATTCCCCAACTTCACCAGGCTGTTTTAAGAATTCCCGAGTTACCGGAAGCTTTATGTCCGACCGCAGAGGATGGTATTTTACAAAACAAAGGTGTTATTGAGGTGGTAACCTGTTTCCGCCATCGTTACGAGGCGGGGCTGGGAGGCGGGGTGTTTATGGTTGTTGCCTGTAAAAACGATTACTCAAGAATGATTGTAACTACTAAAGGTCAGATTCCTAATGCTAAAGGGACAACCGCCTTAATCTATCGTCCATATCATCTTTGCGGAGTCGAAACTCCCATCACTTTGTTGTGCGCCGGAATATTAAATGTTTCGACTGGCAGTGAAACCTATTTGCCTAAGTATGATCTGGTTCAAACCGCGGTTCGCGATCTGAAAGCCGGAGAAATAATCGGAAACGATCATGATCCTGCGCTTCAAGCTTCTATTATCCCAGCGACTAAAATGGGAAAGGGCTCGGCTGTGCCGGCCCATATGTTGAATGGAAATAAGTTAAAAAGAGATGTGCCAGCAGGTACGCTGCTTACCTATGATCTGGTAGCAGAACCAAAGGATTCCGTCCTTTGGAAACTGCGGAGGAAACAGGAAGAGATTTTTTCTAATTGAAAAGGGATCTCCACTATTTCAGGCGGGAGGGTATCTATTGTCAGTAAGAATTGTTAGTTTGAAAGAGATAGAACCATTACATCTTCCGGGACGTGATCTACAATGGATGGTTACTCCGGAAACGATTGGGGCTGAAAAGCTCTCAATCGCCATCATGACTTGTCCCGCTAAATCTATTGTCCGACCCTTGCATAGTCATAAAGAGATCGAAGAGGTCATCCTGATCTTAGCGGGCGAAGGAGAAGCGTATGTGGACGGGGAGAGGGCATTTTTTAAAAAAGGAGATGCGGTGTTGTTTCCAGCTAATTCTAAACACCAGGTCCGTAATACCGGAAACGAACCGCTAATCACCGCTTCTATTTTTTCAGCTCCAACCAGTCCTGATTCCTATGTTATTTATGAAGAAGATGTCTTTTCATAATTACTTAAGCTAATTGCGTTGTTACCTTGATTTGAGGTCACGACACAAGAGATAGTGTGTTGCTTACAAGTCGTTCATCTGGCTACCAGCTATCCATAGGAGTGGTAAAACAAATGCCAGATGAATCGACAAGCAGCGAAGGCTTTCTTAAAATAGGCTATCAATATATTGTAGCGTGATCGTTGAATATAGGGGCAACGCACTTAGCCCTTCTTACCAAATACCTTGTTGCCAGCTGAATTGATGATAACTTATTCTTTATTTTACTTGATTAAAGAGGAAGTTACGTAGACGATGTATTTGGTAATTCAATACTTATTTAGGCAGGAACTTTAAGTTTTTGAACGAAGAATTAGATGGGGTTGTTTTTGATTTATAGTCAGAACAATCCCTAAAGATGACAGGGGTGATGAGGTTGATTGTCGGGTTAATACACTCGACCAGGTTGGTCATTGAAGCCGTCCATAATACTATTTCCGATCTGAATAATCCTTTTGAGATCATTAATCTTCTTGATGAAGGACTGTTAAGATGTTTAAAAAATAAGGAGAATGCTCGGATTTACCAGAGAATGAGCGAGATGGTGAAAAAACTGCAGGAGGATGGGGCGGATCTTATAATTGTGACTTGTTCTTCGCTTTCACCTTATGTTAATGAGTTACGAACAATCGCTAAAGTTCCTATAATTAAAATTGACGAACCGATGATCGAATGGGCGGTCATCAATCATTCAAAAATAGGGGTAGTAATGACTAATCCAACAACAGCTGAGCCAACTAAGAATTTGATCGCAGAAGTAGCTCGCCGATTAAATAAAGAAGTCACAGTAAATTCTCATCTTTGCGCGGAAGCCTTTAACCGGCTTAACCAGGGAGATTCTAAGGGACATGATGATTTGGTGGTAGATGCTGTTCAGTCCCTTCTGCATGAGGTGGATGTGGTTTTACTGGCCCAGATTTCTATAGCGCGGATCATTGACCGGGTTGATATAAAGGTTAGAGATAGAGTCTTATCCAGTTTGGATTTTATTGGTTCTAAAATTATGGGATAGATGATATTTTGATTAAGTATTACCTGCTGGAATTCACCCGATCAAATATAAAAAGAGGATGAGATATAAATGTCACTTAAAATAGGTTTGGCAATTGCTCCTGAAACCGCTTTACCCTCAGCATTTGTTGTTTTTAGAGATAAACTTGAAATCAGTATCGCGAAGGCGGCTCAACTTGGTTTTGATGGGATAGAATTGGCTCTTTTAAATAAAAGCCAAGTCGATATCCCTAGAATTAAGATGTTATTGGCCGAGTATGATTTGGAACTTCCTACGATCTCCACAGGTCAGATATACGGGGAGTCTGGCTTGTGTTTTACCGACCCGGATGAATCAAGAAGAAAAAAAGCGATTTTACAGTTTAAAGGATTAATGGAAGTAGCGGCGGAGTTTGGGGCGATGGTTAATATTGGCAGGGTTCGAGGATCGTATTTTCCAACTATAACTCGTCAAGAAGCAGAAGATAATTTTCTGAGGAGCATGGAAAAGTTATCTGATTTTGGGAGAGAAATCGGTGTCCGGCTGCTTTTGGAACCGGTTAACAGATACGAGCTTGATTTTGTTAATTCTTGTAAAGAGGGAGTGAATCTATTAAATAGACTTGGACGTGAAAATGTGATGCTGATGCCGGATATCTTTCATATGAACATTGAGGATCCTTCGATTGAAGGTTCCTTTATAAAATATATCGAGAAAATTAGTTATATACATTTTGCTGATTCGAACCGTTATGCGCCCGGTAGGGGACACCTGGATTTTCTTTCTATTATTAATACCTTAATAGCTCTCCGCTATAATGGTTTTGTTACGGTGGAAATCTTGCCCTACCCTGGACCGGATGAAGCAGCGAGAGAAGCGATACAGTATTTAAGGAAATACTGCTAAAAACGGTGTTTTCTAGATTTTCATTAGTACCCTTCTGGGGGTTTTACTTTACTCACTTTAGCGTAGAATTTATTTTAAAACTTTCGTTGACGGATCTGGAGTTTTCTTTTGCTAATTTAGAAATGTTTAAAGGTTTTTCGGGAAAGGTAAGATCGGTATTGAAATCCTCCAAAATTCATAAACATAAGGAGGAGGAATTTTTTGTTTTCCGGAGAATTAAAAACATATTTGTGTCACCAGTAAACCTTTGATAAGGGAGGATTTAAATTGGCAAAGCAA
>DHOO01000137.1 GCA_002409975.1 Firmicutes bacterium UBA5388 | reverse complement strand
AATATCGAGAGCTATTTTCTAGGTAGTCCCCCAACCCAGCCAGCTGGGGCAAGCGAAAGGATGAAAATACGAATTTCATGTGGAACTTACCTACAAAGGCTATGATTCATACGAGTAACGAGCTGCGAAAGCCGAGAGTGTTAAAGGATCAAAGTGTAGACTAGCAAGTAAAAATGTAAAGTAACTGGAAAGTTGAGGCAGGAATTTATTATTTACCGTAGAAATAATGTAAGGATTATGATCTTAACGGGAGGAGGGGGAGGATGGCCAAAATCTTGGTTATTGATGATTCCCCGCTCTTCAGGTTGTTATTAAAAGAGATCTTGGTAAAAGATGGGAACGAATGCTATGATGCCTCAACAGTTGCTGAAGGGTTAGCGCTATTCTTAAAAGAAACGCCTGATTTAGTAATTAAAGACTTGGTAATGGAAGATTCCGATCCTTTAGAAATAATTAAAGAACTAAAGAGATTAAAACCTGATATCAAGATTGTTATCTGTAGCACCAGTACCCAGAAAAGTCTGATTTATCAGGCGATAAGAGCCGGAGCACAGGATTTCCTTCTTAAACCTTTTAATACTGATGAGGTTATTAAAACCATCAGAAGACTCCTTGCCAATTAGTAGTTTAGTCTTCCCAAATATTATCTGGAGGAAATATGATAATAATCCCGAAATTACTTAAAAACGGAAGCTTATGAGGGTAAATGCAGTACAGGTTATTATTATCATCGTAGCAATTAAAGGAGCAATGAACATGGCAAAAAAACATCCCGGATACTATTTGGTATTATTAATTGTTATCCAAATCTTGTTAGTCTTTTCTCTCCGTCTGTTGGCTAAGGGGGAGAGCCCTTCTGATTCTCCGCTTCTTAACTTCCCTGGTTGTTTTGAATTGGTTGATGCCGATCAAAACTTTGTCCCCGATCATCTTGGTTTTTCTTTACAGCTGACCGAAGATTATTTAGGAGGAACTATATGGGTCTGTGGCGAACTACAGGCCATGATTAATAATCAATGGCAGACTATTGATTATACCGCCAAAGAGTTTTTAGAGACAAAGGGGAAAAAGCTAACCCTCTATTTTTACGGCGGAGAATTTAAAAGACTTCAGATTAATGGGCCTTTTCGGCTTTTGATACAGATTAAAGGGGTAAATTTAGATGTTTCCGGGTTAAGTAGTTTTTCCCCCTCATATCGGCATCAAGAGTTTGAAAACTCAGATTTAGTCTTGAGTAACCAGGGGCCGCGCTCCACCTCACAAGTTGAGAATAATATTCGAGGGTGGGCTGCTCAACAGGGACTAATTCTTGGTTCTTTAGACACGGTTACTTTTACTTTTGATCGCTGGCGTTTTGATTTTAAGGGAGAAGCTGGAGTTTCCCCCAAAAGGGTCTGGTATTCACCAACAGGGGAGATCAATTGGGTAGATAAGTAAGAATGAAATCAAGAAAAGATCCGGTGGCCGGATCTTTTCTTGATAAGGGAAGGACTTACTGGTAGCGGCAAGATAAAAATGGGCGGAAAGAAATTGTGCTTGTTAGGGGCAAAACATGAGACAATGGAAAGAAATAAAGGAGATGATCTTTGAAAGGGAGGGAAGAAAGATGGATCTATTTAGTTCTGCGAGAGAGACGCAAAGGAGAAAGGAAGCTCCCCTTGCTACCAGGATGCGCCCGGAGGAACTTGATGAATTTGTTGGTCAGCAGGAGATTATTGGCCCCAACCGGCTATTGCGACGAGCGATTGAAGCCGATCGATTAACTTCGATGATTTTCTTTGGACCTCCAGGCACCGGTAAGACCACCTTAGCTTTTCTAATTGCCAAGTATACTAAGGCCCAGTTTGAGACTATTAATGCTGTCTCTGCCGGGGTGGCCGAGGTTAGAAAGATCATTAAAGAAGCTAAAGAGAGGTATTCCTTATACCAACAGAAAACAGTTGTCTTTATCGATGAGATTCATCGTTTTAATAAAGGGCAACAAGATGCTCTTTTACCGGCGGTAGAAGATGGCACCATCATTTTGATTGGGGCTACTACAGAGAATCCATATTATGAAGTGAATTCTCCGCTTCTATCCCGTTCTCGGGTTTTTAGATTATTACCCTTGAACGAAGAGGAGATGAAAATGGTAATTACCAGGGCGCTAACTGATCGGGAAAAAGGGTTAGGGGATTATCAGGTTATTTTGGAACCTGAGGCCCTAGACCATCTAATCAGAGTGGCGGAAGGGGATGCCCGGATGGCCTTAAACGGGTTGGAGCTGGCCGTCTTAACCACAGAACCGTCTGCTGATGGGAAACGACATATAACTTCAGAGATCATTGAGGATTCTGTTCAACAAAGAGTCATTCGCTATGATAAAGTTGGTGAGAATCATTATGATACGATTTCTGCTTTTATTAAATCAATCCGGGGTTCGGATCCCGATGCTGCCCTTTTCTATTTGGCGAAAATGTTGAAAGCAGGAGAAGATCCGAAATTTATTGTTAGACGAATGATCGTTCATGCCGCAGAGGATATTGGAAATGCTGATCCTCAAGCGCTATTAATAGCAGTAGCTGCTGCTCAGGCCTTGGAGATGGTTGGTCTCCCGGAAGCAAGAATTCCCATGGCCCAAGCGGTGATTTATTTAGCGACCGCTCCGAAATCTAATGCTTCTTGTCAAGCAATTAATCAAGCAATAAGTGATGTGGAGAAGATTGGTCAGGGAAGTATCCCGATGCATCTGCGGGATGCCGCTCATCCGGGTTCGCAGCAAATGGGGTATGGGCGGGGATATCTCTACCCTCATGACTTCCCGGGACATTATATAAAACAGGAGTATCTTCCGGCGGAATTAAGGGGGAGGAAATTTTATCATCCTACCGAAGAAGGGTATGAGAAAGAGATTAAAGCTCGCTTGGAAAAATGGAAAGCGGATGATAATAAATAATAGATAAATATAGCCTTACAAATAAGTTTCCAACATAGTTTTTATAAAAATTTTTATAAATTCCTTGACAAGAGGCATCAATATCTGCTATAATTTTCTTTCTTGACAAAAATGGACAATCTGTGCTATACTTTACTTATGGTTTAAAAGAAGGATGGTGAACAGGTTTGTCCAGACAAGAGCCGAATATCTTAGAGCGCATTAGGAAAGATATGGACAGCTTTGTTGGCCAAGAGGTCAGTTTAAAAGCTAATACCGGCAGAAAGAAAGTTTTTGAAGTTAATGGAATATTAGAACAGACTTACCCTAAAGTTTTTGTAGTTAAGTTTCGAGAACGTCAGGTAGAACGGAGAGTATCATATAGTTATGCTGATTTATTGACTGAAGTAGTTGAAGTCTCAATCGGCGAAACCAGAATTGGGACGCAAACAAATTAATGGGGTTTTTACCCGTCTTTCTCAAGAAAGACGGGTTTTGATATTTTTAGAGGAATAAAGTCGCTCATGCTGGCTACCGCCCACACACGAGAAGGCGCCGAGAATCAGAGCCAGGCGCCTCGACCTTATCCTTAGATATTTGTAGAATAATTAACCTTTCTACAGGAAGTAGGGAGAAACTATAGAATTAATGTACAGTTGATAAAGAGAGACGAAAAGAGGGTTGGGAATGGATGCACGCTCTATGGTAATAGCGTCCTTATTTCTGTTTATATTTATAACTTGCGCGAGTGCCGCAGACGAGCCTTGTTTGTCAGTAAAACTCTCTCTGGAAACGCCTTTTTCCCTTTCATTTTCCGGAAAAGTTGAGCTTTTTTATCATCAAGAGGGAAGATTGGAGCAAAAACCCAACCTGAAACTTAACTCTTGGAGCTTAGTCAATACCGGGGAACTTAAACCGAATGTAAAATGGCAGGTACATCTGGCCAAAGGGAAGATTATATTATCTTCAGAAAGCGGAGATCGAATCTCTTCTGAACTACCATTAATGTTGCGTAGTTCACCTGGTGACGGGATTGAGATTAATGGGTGGAAATATCCTGGCGCTCTTCAGTTGTGGCCAACAGAAAACTTATTAGTCTTTAATGAGCTTGAGTTAGAAGAGTATGTTGTTGGGGTACTTGGTTGTGAAGCTTATGCCGGTTGGTCGGTGGAAGCATTAAAAGCTAATGCTGTCGCCATTAGAACATATACGCTTTATGGTTTGGGAAAGCATCAGGAATATGACCTTTGTGATCAGGTTCATTGTCAGATTTATCGTGGCTCCAGGCTCTCTTCAGTTTTTAAGGAAGCGGTGTTAGCTTGCAAGGGGGAGGTTTTAACTTGGCAAGGAGATCTGATCAACGCCGTTTACCATTCCAGTAGTGGAGGAAGAACAAGGAATAATGAGGAGGTTTGGACGGGTTCCCCCCTTCCTTATCTGCGGGCGGTCGAAGATTTTGATCATCAAGGGAGAAATTTTCATTGGCCACAGGCCTATTTATTTAGCAGGGGAGAGCTGGCTAAGGTTCTTGGATTCTCTGGTGAGCAGGGGATAGAGGTAATCCCTGCTTGTTCGGAAGCAGGACAGCGGTTAGGGTTTAATTTTCGTTCTGAACATAATGGGGAAGAAAAGCAATTTAAAAATGAGTCGCTACGCTGGCTATTTTCCTTTCCCAGTGCTAACTTTCGAGTGTTTAAAGTAAAAGAACGCGCGATTCAGGAAGGAGTAACAGAGGATAGCGGTTTCTCTTTAGGAACAGCGACCATCAATAATCAAGAGATAAGATTAACAGTCTCAATGACTTCGAAGATTAAAGGGGAAGAAATTACTCAAGGGGTTAACTTGGGACCGACAGATCGATTATTATTTATCGGGACAGGTTCCGGTCATGGAGTGGGCCTCAGTCAGTGGGGAGCGGCGGCCTTAGCGGAGAAAGGGTATAATTATAAACAGATTCTCCGGCATTATTATGGAGATGAGGTTCGGCTCAGGAAATATGGCGAGTAACCAGCTAGATAAAATATTCGATCTCCGCTAGAGGGAAGAGGCGGTTGATTTCAGTCGCAAGGTAATCTTTTAAACTTTCCAGTTTTTCTGGAGGATAAAGATACTTACCATAACCGTATTTTCCCCATTTGAACTTACGGGCGCTCTCCTCCATCTCTAGCTTGGTGTGGGGGAAACGCTCCAGAATTATATTTTTTGCCCGAGCGGTAAAACGATGGGAGATTAATTCAAAACTCACAGTTTTTTGGACGGTAGAACCTAAAATTTGGGCCAGGTTTTCTAGTAAATATCGGTAATCTTGACGCCAATGCTCATAGATAAATAAAGGAGCAATAATAAAACCTAAAGGATAACCGGCTTGAGCAATTTTACGAGCTGCTTCCAGCCTTTCGGCAAGCGAAGCGGTATTGGCTTCGAAGGTCTCAATTACATACCGGGAGTTGATACTAAAACGGAATTTGGTATGCTTTTGGTGGTCAAGATCAAGGAAACTATCAACATTGGCGAATTTTGTAACCACTCTTAACCTCCCATGGTCCTGACGACCAAAAAAGGCAATGGTTTTTCGTAAGGAGCCGGTAAGATGCTCAACAGCGACTGGGTCTGAGGTGCTAGCCACTTCGAAGCTGGTAGTAGCGGGCAAATGCTTTTGGATAGAACGACCGACAGCAGTGAGAATTTCATCAACATTGACATAGACTCTTACATAGGGTTTACGTCCGAGCGTGGTCGCCAGATAGCAGTACTGGCAACCGCCCGGACAGCTGGTTCCCAGGGTAAATTCGTAATCTGCCGAAGGACGGCAGGTATTAAAGTTTAGGGATTTTTTGACTCCTACGACCAGTGTGCGTTTAGCTTCTCGATAACCGATCTGGGGGGTAGCGCCGGGGATACCAAGCACTCTATTATGGGAGGTTGTGATCTTGATCGGAATATCCTTGGCGACCAGTTCTTCGTATATTTTTTTCCCCAATGGGTACTCAAGAGCCGCTGGTTCAAAGAAAGCTCTTGTTGGGATAAAAAGTTTCATTCTTCCATATCCTTTCCGGGAATAGTATAATTATAGCGCCCAGATTAAGAAATTATCCACTTTCAGTTATTTCTAGATGTGACCACCATATATTGATTCATCCTATCTCCTGAGTAGTCGCTTACGCTGGCAAGCTGGGGCAGATGAAAGAACGGAAATCAAAGCTTCATCTGGGACTGGCAAAGGCTGTCATTCATACGAGCGGCGAGCTATGGATTATTCTTCCCTGATTGTTGGAATATAATCTTGAATAGCACAAGGATGTTCAGCGGCGCGCTGAGGTAAAAGCGTCGGATTAAGTAAATCATTTTTGATGAGAGCAAAAGGTGAGACCAGTGACGGCGACGAGAAGGGAGCGGATGTCGATGACTGAAAAAAAATGGCGGGAGGAATTGATTGCTACACTTCAATTGGAGAGTTATCAGTATGACGAACCTATGTATCGTTATACTTCTTTTCGTATTGGGGGACCGGCGGATTTATTGATCGAGGCGCAAACTGTAGACGAATTGGCTCGGACGGTAGAATACTGCCAACAAGTTGGTGTTTTCTGGTTTTTGTTGGGCCGGGGGACAAATATTTTGGTTAAGGATCAAGGAGTACGCGGGGTTGTGCTCCGTTTAGGAAAAGGTTTTAGTAGCATTAATGTAGAAGGAAGAAGGATTAAGGCCGGCGGCGCCGCATCCTTAGCGGCTGTCGCTGAACAGGCCGCCCGGAATAATCTTACCGGGTTGGAGTTTGCTTCGGGGATTCCCGGAAGTATCGGTGGAGCGCTTTTTATGAATGCCGGAGCTTATGGGAGCGAAATGCAGGAAGTGGTCCTGGAAGCGAAGGTGTATCGTCCGGGTAGCGGTGTTATTGTTTTAAAGAAAGAAGAACTTGAATTTGGTTATCGTTTTAGTCGTCTCCAGAAAGAAGAAGGAATTATTCTAGAAGTGGTGTTGGAATTAAATCGGGGAGAAGAGGCTCAGATTCGTGCCAAGATGGCGGAACTTAATGGGAGACGTAAAGATAAACAACCTTTGGAATATCCCAGCGCGGGGAGTGTTTTTAAGAGACCTAAGGGGAAATTTGCCGGACAGTTGATAGAAGAAGCGGGATTAAAGGGGAAAAGAGTGGGGAACGCTCAAGTCTCACCGAAACATGCTGGGTTTATTGTCAATATTGGAAACGCTACTGCGCAAGAAGTTCTAGACCTTATTGAGTTAGTCCGTGTTGAGGTCCATAACCAAGCCGGCCTCTGGTTGGAACCGGAGATACGAATCCTCGGCGGGGAATAAATTCCTGCAGGAGCTGCAGGGGAGAAGGGCGAAAGAGATTTCCTGGGAGGGGATGAGGTGCATAATCGGGGAAAGTTATTTATTAGATTACTACTACCGGTTTTAGGAGTGCTTTTGACGGCTAGCCCCTCACTAAGAAGCGAAAAGGGTGAGCCGGTTCCGGAACGTTTATTACCTAGTGAGTATGATGTCTGGAGTCTGGATTGGTCGAGTGATGAACGGATTGTCTTTGCCGGAAAACAAGAAGGAGAAGAAGGGACTAAGATGCGGATCTGGTTGTCTCGTTTACGACCGGATACGTCCCCGGTGTTATGGACCGGAACCGGAACTTTAATCGATTCAGCGCCTAAATGGGCTCCTGATGGTAGCGGAGTTGTCATGGTGAGAAAGACGGCGCCCACTTCTTCTCAACCTGAGATGAAGACAGCAATCTGGTGGAAGGCTTTTCCTTCAGGGGAAGGCTTACGGCTTACTTCCGGTCGTGAGGATCGTGATCCGACCTGGTCTCCCGATGGTGAAAATATTCTCTTTGTCCGGGGAGAAGGTTTATATTCTTCTTCTTTACTGACGATTAAAAAAAATGGCGCCGGTTTAAAGACCCTCTTGGCAAAAAGCCAAGGGTTTATTGCTACTCCAAACTGGGGAAGTAACAATCAAATTTATTATACTTTACTAAAACCGCGCAAAACTTTGGTAAAAACAGAGAGCCAATCCGAAGAGTGTTGGGGTCTTGACCAGGGAAGTGTCTGGGTGTATGATCCCAGCACGGGTGAGCATAGCTCGTTGCTCGATGATGGGAATGATAATAGACATCCTGTGGTTTCACCTACCGGCAGATATTTAGCTTACATTTCAACCCGGGGCAATGATGGAGCGGAAGTTAAGGTGATTCGCGATCGGGGGAGTTTGTTTATCTTAGATCTTAAAACCGGAGAACGGCTGCGAATTACCGATGGGGTTAGCCTTAATGGGGGACCTCCCTGTTGGAGCCCAGATGGGGATAGATTGGTTTTTTTCAGTTTCCGCGATAACCGACCGGCGGCTTGGATTCTAGAATGGCGGAAATATGCGATCAAGGATTGAAGGGTGGCCCTCTAAATAGTTAGGAAATAACCGGCAACCACAGAGCGACGGAAATAGTTAACCTGTGGTTCTTTTTTTATATGAGATTCTGTGGAATAATAAAAGTAAGAGGTAACAATGAAGTGTTCGGAGATTTTAAAATTAACGAGCGAAGACCAACCTATCTTCAGCTTAAGGAGTATCTAAAAAGACAGATTCTTAACGGGATTCTTCAGTCCGGAGAGCGTCTCCCCTCAACCCGAGAATTAGCGACAATTTTACAGCTTGGGCGCAATACGGTGATCTTAGCTTATCAAGATTTAGAAGAGGAAGGATTTATCTACACTGTTCGGGGTCAGGGCTCTTTTGTCGCTGAAGTGACTGTTAAGCAGGGAGAGACTACCTCTCTCTCTTGGCCGGCGATGTTAACTCCGCAGGCTGTCTCTGCGTCACAATTGGATATTGAAAAGACTGAATTAAAATGGGAAAGAGGGATGCTCTCCTTTAAGAGTATCGCACCTGATGGTGGATTATTTGAGACCGAAGATTTTAAGAAAGCTTTTCTCGACCGTTTTACGCTTGAAGGAGAAAAGCTCCTTAATTACGGATATGCTAAAGGCTATAAACCGTTGCTGGAATACTTGATAAATTATCTAAAGAATAAAGGGGTAGATCCGGAAGGTAAGGATCTGATCATCACTAATGGCTTCACAGAGGGCTTAAACCTGGTGTTGGCGGGGATCTGCCAACCGGGGGATGGGATTGTCACAGAGAACCCCACCCATAATACGGCTCTTAAAATTATGAAACTTCGGAAGCTCAAAATATTCGGTATCCGGATGGAGGAGGAAGGTTTAAACCTTAAGCAGTTGGCGGAGACGCTTTCCACCCAAGCAGTAAAGGCCGGATTTTTGATTCCTTCGTATCATAATCCCACCGGACTGGTCATGTCTCCGGAGAAACGGATTGAGGTTCTTAAGCTCTTCTCCCGCTATCAGGTTCCCATCATTGAGGATGGTTTTAATGAAGAACTTAGGTATTCCGGTTCCCATGTCGCCCCTTTGCTGGCTCTCTCGGGAAAAGGAAATAATGTGGTCTATATCGGGAGTTTTTCTAAGATTCTCTTCCCTGGTTTACGAATCGGGTGGGTGATGGGGGATGCGGACTTGATTGCTGCTCTAGAGAGTATCAAAAGAAGTATGAACATTCATACTACTTTTTTAGATCAGGCGCTGCTCTATGAGTATTTGCAGAATGGATCTTTCGAGAAATATCTGCGTCGCGCCAGAAATCTGTATCGCCAGCGTCATCAAGCGGCGGTTCGCTTAGCTTCAGAACTAATTCCTCACCAGCGGATCTGGGGGGAAGGCGGGCTTCATATCTTTGTGGAACTGGCGGAAGGGATTAATGCCCGGCAGGTGTTGGCAGAATGTTATCGCCGGGGTGTGCTGTTTATGCCGGGGGATCTTTTTTACACGGATGGAGGGGGTAAAAATACCTTTCGTTTAGGAATTGCGAGAGTGACCGAAGAGCAAATGGCAAGAGGTTTTGCCCTTATTGGCCAGGTAATATCGGAGTTTGAGGAGGTAAAAGATGCGTAATTTTAAAAAATCAATGAAACTTGATCATGTTTGTTATGATATTCGCGGTCCGGTTTTAGATGAAGCGAAAAGACTGGAGGATGAAGGTTATAATATTCTGAAACTGAACATTGGCAATCCGGCTACTTTTGGTTTTAATGCCCCCGATGAAATTATCCGTGATATGATCCAGAACCTTCCGCAGGCTCAGGGTTATGTTGATTCCAAGGGTATTTTCCCGGCACGCAAAGCAATCATGCATTACTGCCAGGTAAAAGGGATTGCCGGGGTTGGGGTGGATGATATTTATATTGGCAATGGGGTTAGTGAACTGATTGTCACCGCCATGCAGGGTTTACTGGATAATGGGGATCAAATCTTAATTCCTGCCCCTGACTATCCGCTCTGGACAGCAGCGGTCAACCTGGCTGGAGGAACGGCAGTTCATTATCTCTGTGATGAACAGTCTGATTGGTATCCGGACCTTGAAGATATTAAACGGAAGATTACTCCGAAAACTAAGGGAATAGTGGTGATTAACCCTAATAATCCGACAGGCGCTCTTTATCCACGAGAGTTACTCCAACAGATCGTAGAGTTGGCGGTTACCCACGAATTGATTGTTTTTGCTGATGAGATTTACGATCAAATACTCTACGACGAAGCAGAGCATACTTCGATTGCCTCCCTCTCCGACGAGACGCTGTTTGTGACGATGAACGGACTTTCTAAGTCCCACCGGATTACCGGTTTTCGCGCCGGTTGGATGGTGGTTAGCGGGAAGAAGGCAATCGCCGCTGGTTACATCGAAGGACTGAACATGTTAGCCTCGATGCGTTTATGTAGTAATGTTCCCGCTCAGTATGCGATCCAAACTGCGCTCGGTGGCTACCAGAGTATTAAGGATCTTACCAAACCCGGCGGACGCCTTCATGAGCAGATGGAATTCGCCTGGCGCCGGATTAATGACATCCCGGGTCTTTCCTGTGTTAAACCTAAGGGGGCTCTTTATCTCTTCCCGAAAGTTGATACAGCTAGGTTTAAGATTACCGATGATCAGCAGTTTATTGGTGATTTTCTCAGGGCAGAAAAGGTTCTTTTGGTGCAAGGAACTGGCTTTAACTGGCCGAACCCGGATCATTTCCGTGTGGTATTTTTACCGGAGATTCAAACCCTAAAATCTGCTTTTGACCGGTTAGAAAAGTTTCTTTCCACCTATACGCAGAAGAGTAAGATTAGGAAGGTGGTTTGACGTTCGGTGCCGTTTTTTTGTAAAGGTAATCTCCCCGGAGCGATCCGGGGTTTTTCTTTTATCCGAAAAATCTAAATGAAGAGTTTGTAAAATTAGCCCTACCAAAGATTTTAGTTATTGACGAAGCTTGGAGATGAAGGTAAAATATGACTTGACTGACCGTCCGGTCGAGAAGGTGGTATTGAAATGACAACAAGCGAAACTCACCCGCATAGTCCTTCACCGGAGACTAAAGAACGGATCCTCGCTTCCGCGCTGGCGATCTTTGGAGAGAAGGGTTATCACAACGCGACCATGGCAGAGATTGCGGAAGATGCTAATGTGGGGAAAGGGACTTTATACTGGTATTTTTCTAGTAAAGAGGACTTGTTTTCGGGGATGATCGAGCAGGGAATCCAAACTCTCAATGGTAAGCTCCAGTCAATTCTGGGAGATCATAGTCTGACTTTTAGCCAGTTGCTCGTAGAATTTAACAGAGAGTATTTGCATTATTTCTATGATCATCGACAACTGGCCCGCCTTTTTCTCAGTAACCATTCGGGTTTAAGCAGTAAGTTTCACGACAGGATGTTCCAGTGGCATACTGATTTTGTTAAAGTTAACAATGACATTATTCAAAGAGGTTTAAAGACGGGTTTGTTTCGTCCGGATTTGGAGGTGGACTGGGTCGCTACTGCTTTTACCGGCATTATTTCAGCCTTTGGGAATAGACAGTTTTTAGGAGATAATCAGGAGCAGATTGAAGCAGAAGCGCTTTTTATCTATAACTTAATGGTAGATGGGATTGGAATAAAGGATGAGGGGGATAAGTCACTTTGAGGAAAATGGAGCACAGGATTAGAAATTTAAGCCTTATTTGTTTTCTTTTTGTTGGCATGACTCAACTATCGCTTGCTAGCGGAAAAGAAGGAATCAGTCTTGAGGCTGCGTTACAAATGGCCTTGGCGAATCCGTATAATTTAGGCTCTACCAGCGAGGCCGTGGCTGAAGCGCGCGCCCGCTTGGCCCAAGCCGGCGCCTCCCGCTGGCCGTCGGTAGTTTTAAACGGTAAGTATACGCGGGTTGGTCCGTATACGAGCATTGACCCGCGTACTGGTATGCCATACAAGGTTGGGGTGTCTGATAGTTATGCTACGGGTTTTAGTCTGCAGTGGCCTTTATATATGGGAGGTAAACTTAACTCAGCAGTTAATCTTGCTCGCTTTGGCCTGGATACGGCGGAGGAAGATTACCAGGCTGAGTATGAAAACCTGGTTTATCAAGTCTTCCAAGCCTACATAGGTTTTTTGAAAGCCGATGGGATGTTGGCTTTAAGTCAGGAGCAGATTAAATTATTAACTGAACATCAACGACTGGTGGAAACTAACTTGAGTTTAGGTTATGCGGCGAAAACCGATTTGCTGGAGACCAAAATTAGATTAACCCAAGCAGAGTTAGGGGCGGTTAAAGCCCGGCATGGTAAGAAATTAGCGGAAGAGAATCTCTGTAACTTGTTGGGAATTTCCACTCAAGAATTGGTCTTAACTTCAAAGCCGACGATTGCTCCAAGTCACATTCTTCCTACCATGGAAGAAGCTTTACGCCTGGCGGAAGAGGGAAGAGCGGAACTCAAAAAACTAAAAACAGCGGTGCACATTGGGGAAGAGAACCGCAAAATGAGCGGGGGATACTGGAAACCAAACCTGGTGATGATTGGGACCTACGGAACGCAAAATCAAAAGAGTTTTACCTTGGATGAGGCGATCTGGAGTTTTACGCTTAATCTCGATTGGAAGCTGTTTGATGCGGGCGCGGGTAGAGCCGGGCTTAAGGAAGCAGAAGCTAACCTCAGTAAACTAAATTACTTATTAGCGCAGAGTAAAGATCTGATCCGCCTGGAAGTTCGACAGCGATACCTGACTGTTACCGAGACGGCTCAGGTCTTAGAATTGACGAAACTTAATCGTAAGCTGGCCCAGGAGAACTATGAGTTTTTAAAAGCCAAATTTGAGCTGGGGGCTGCTACCAACCTGGAGTTGTTATCAGCCCATAACACTTTAAATATGGCCTTGAATGATTATCTGAATGCGGAATATGATTATTACCTAGCGATTTCCGCTTTATACAAAGCGATGGGTGAAATAGACCAATTTATGCTGGAGGTAAGTGAAGATGCGTAAAGGTTTAACGGTTTTAATAATCATGATTGTGATCGCCATTAGTGGGTTTTTAATTACGGGCGGTCCGGCGCGTAAAGGGGCCAAGGTGGTTGAGGGGGAGGCGCTGACGGAGAACTTTACAGTAGAAGTTGTAGAAGTTGTTAGGGGAAACATCAAACAAACAACAGAGCTGAATGTAACTTTTGCTCCGTACAGTAGTGTTCCTCTGATACCAAAAACCGGGGGTACGGTGGTGGAGGTCTTGGCGGCTACCGGTGACCAGGTAAAAAAAGGTCAAACTCTTTTTGTTATTGATGATACGCAGCTAAAGTTACAAGTAAAACAGGCGGAGGCGGCATATGAGATCGCCGGCGCCAGTTTAGCGCAACTAGAAAAAGGGGCTTCGACTGAGGATTTGAAACAGATCGAAGCTACTGTTTTACAAGCTAAGGCTTCCTCTGAGAATATAGAGGCTGAATATCAGCGCATGGAAGAGCTTTATCAGAAAGAGATGATCCCGAAAAAACAACTGGAAGCAGTGGAACTGCAAAGAAAGATTGCCGCTACGAATCTGACGGCAGCCCAGGCGCGGTTAACGGCGGCGCAAAAGGGCGCCTCTGAAGAACAGCGCAACATTCTGAAATCCCAGGTCAAACAGGCAGAAACCGCGTTGGAAATGGCTAAGTTGCAGTTGAGTTACACTAAAGTGGCTGCTCCGATCAGCGGAGTACTTGCTCAGTTTAATGTAGAGGTAGGAGGGATGGCTGCCCCCGCAGCGCCGGCTGGGCTCATTGTTGATAACAGCAGGATGAAAGCTAAAGCCGTGGTCCCGGAGAGCTACATTAATAACCTAAAGGTAGGGGAGAAGGTGACCATCGAAGCTAAAGCTTTACCGGGGAGTGTTTTTACGGGAACGATTACTGCTGTTAGTCCTCTGGCCGAGCAGGCGACCAGACAATTTCCGGTGGAGTTTTCCGTAGTAAACTCGTCCCAGGCGCTAAAAGCCGGGATGTTGGGGACCACTCATCTAACCATTGGTGAGGCTACTAATGTACCGCTCATTCCTGTTTCCACCGTACTTTATGAGCGCGAAAAACCCTATGTTTTTGTGGTGGAAGAGGGGTTAGCCGTCCGCCGGAATATTAAAATCGGTCTTAACTCCGGAGAAATGGTTTCTGTGCTGGAAGGTTTAAACGAAGGGACGATGGTGATTAGTAGAGGCCAGCATCAGGTGAAAAACGGGATGTTAGTTGAGGTGAAATAAGATGAATTTATCCAGGTTTTCCATTAAACGACCGGTTACGACTTTAATGATTTTCCTGTTGGTGCTGGTGCTCGGTCTTGTCTCCATTACCCGTTTAAATATTGATCTTTTGCCAAAGATGACTTTTCCGGTGGCGGCAGTCTTTACTTCTTATGAAGGAGTAGGCCCGCAAGAGGTTGAGAATATGGTAACTAAACCTTTAGAAGGAGTATTAGGGACAGTTCCTAATGTCAAAGGGATCACGACGATCTCCTCGGCGGGTCAATCGATTGCGATTGTTCAATTCGAATGGGGGACGAATATGGATTTTGCCCTCTTGGATGTGCGGGAAAAGATCGATCTGATCAAAAGTTTTTTTCCTAAAGAAATCGATAACCCGTTGGTCTTTAAATTCGATCCGGCGATGATGCCCATTATTAATCTGGCAGTGAGTGGGATCTCTGATCTGGCTACTTTAAAACAAGTGGCGGAAGACGAGGTTAAACCAAGATTGGAGCGGCTAAACGGCGTCGCCTCGGTTGATATTTCCGGCGGTTTGGTTTCAATTATCAAGATCGAGGTGGATCCGGCTCAGCTCCATGCTTACGGTTTAACCCTCCAAAGTATCACTCAGATTCTTCAAGCCGAAAACCTAAATTTACCGGGGGGAATAGTTCGTTCCGGGAATCTGGAATTAATGGTAAGAACTACCGGCCAGTTTGAACGGCTCGAACAGATTGAACAGCTAAATATCCCTTCTGCCCACGGGTCGATGGTAAAGTTAAAGGAAGTGGCTTCGGTTACAGAGGCTTTTAAAGACAGGACTAGTTATGTACTTCTAAATGGCGAACCGGCAGTGGGAATAGCGATTCAAAAAGAGACTGATGCTAATACGGTTAATGTTTCTCGGCAGGTGCTCCGAGAGATGGCTAAGATTAAAAAGGATTTGTTGTCGGGTTTAACCTTTGAAGTGGTAATGAATCAGGCGGATTTTATCCAGAGATCCATTGATAATCTTAAAAGTAACGCGGTGGTCGGCGGTTTGTTAGCAGTGGCGATTCTCTATTTATTTTTACGTAACTTGGCCAGCACTTTGATTATTGGCGTTGCGATTCCCATCTCAATTATTACCACTTTTATCTTGCTGTATTTTGCTAAATTAAACTTAAACATGATGACCTTAGGGGGACTGGCTTTAGGGGTTGGGATGTTAGTTGATAATGCCATTGTTGTTCTGGAGAATATTTATCGTTTTCGAGATCAAGGGTCTTCCTTAGAAGAAGCGGCGATTGAAGGCAGTTCAGAAGTGGGGATGGCGATTACCGCTTCCACACTAACGACGATTGTGGTCTTTTTGCCAGTGGTGTTTATGGGGGGGATGACGGCGCAGCTTTTTAAAGAATTAGCTTTGACTGTGACTTTTTCCTTGTTAGCCTCTCTTTTTGTGGCGCAGACCTTGATTCCGATGTTATGTTCCAAGTATTTGCATGTCAAAGCAGAGAAAACTGTAAAGAATGCCAGAAAACCCCGACAGTCGAAAGAAACTATTCTCTGCTGGTACAAAAGGATGTTAGCATGGTCATTGCAACATCGGAAAACCGTCGTTTTCTTTACCTTGTTTCTGTTTGCGCTTAGTATCGTGATGATCTTTCGAGTGGGCGCTGAGTTTCTTCCCAGTATGGATGAAGGAATAATCTCTGTGCAGATTCAGATGCCAAAAGGTTCGGTGCTTAGTGAAACCGAGTTGGTAGTTAGAAAGGTGGAAGAGACGATTGCTGAGATTCCTGAGACGGCAATGGTCTTTACCATGGTAGGCAGCGGAGGTTCGATGAACTTTCTGTCTTCGGGAGGAGACCAGTCTTCCATTACTCTACAGTTGGTGGATAAAAAGCAACGCCGACGTTCCGCCGATGAAGTTGCGGAGTGGATTCGCACCCGGACACAGGGGATTACTGGGGCTGAGATCAAGGTCGACACCTGGTCGATGATGTCAATGAGTAGTTCAGGTAAGCCGATTAATATCAAATTGAAGGGCGAAGATTTTGCTCAACTTGAGAACCTCTCTGCTGACCTTGTTGCACTGGTTAAAGAAGTAGAAGGAACCAGAGAGGTGGAATCAAGTCTCGATGAAGGCCGGCCCGAACTTCAAGTGCAAATTGACCGAGAACGGGCTTCTACTCTGGGGTTGAATGCTTATTCGATTGCTTCTTATCTCAGAACGGCGATCGAAGGGGCAACGGCCACCAGGTTTAAAGTTAGGGGTAAAGAGTATGATGTGATCGTTTGCTTACAAGAGAATGAGAAAGGAATCCCCGGTTTAATGGAGCTAATGATCCCAACGGCCATCGGCGCCCAAGTGCCTTTAAGTGAGGTGGCTGAGGTACGAGTGGTGGAAGGACCTAATGTGATTAACCGGGAGGATCAGGAACGGGTGGTTAGTATTTCGGCGGCTATTTCCGGTCGTGATCTAAATAGTATTACCAAAGAAATTAATAAAAAAATTGGAGCCTACCCTTTACCTACTGGGTATAGTATTAAAATTGGCGGAGAAGCAGAGGAGATGGTTACGGCTTTTCGTGATTTGCTTCTTGCTTTATTGCTGGCGGTTATTTTTGTTTATATGATTTTAGCAGCGCAGTTTGAATCACTATTGCAACCGTTTATTATTATGCTGACTGTGCCTCTCGGTTTTATTGGGGTATCCTGGGCGTTGGCTATCAGCCAGGTTAATCTGTCGGTAATCGCCTTCATTGGCTTTATTATGTTGGCCGGAATTGTCGTCAACAATGCCATTGTCTTAGTGGATTATGTCAATATTTTACGGGGTAAAGGTTATCCTGTTTTAGAGGCCTTAATGATGGCGGGACCTACTCGTTTTCGACCGATTATGATGACTTCCTTGACAACTATTTTGGGGTTACTGCCGATGGCGATTGGCTGGGGGGAGGGTTCGGAACAACAAGCTCCGATGGCGATCGTGGTAATTGGCGGTTTAACCGTATCGACTTTTCTTACCTTAATCTTGATTCCCGTCTTTTATCTGAGTTTCGAGTCTTTTAGTCAGAAAAGGAAGAAACGGAGACAGCGAAATTTAGAAACCAGCCTTAATTAAGGAATTGCATAATACAATTATTTAAGATTTAACCACATATCTGATTTCGTGACTATTCGATCTATACCAGGGGAAACGCTACCGCAAGCTTTCACGATTTCCCCTGGTGTCTATAGATGTCACGAATTCAGACTAATATATCGATAACCTAAAAGATAAACACTATATATTGTGGCTAAATATATGCTTAAGGTAATTAGGCAATTCCCTCAAATAATAAATTGCCTAACTAATCTGAATTGAACATCGGGAAAAACAGGAGTTTATCCAACAAATGGCGAACTTATTAATCTGGGCGGGTGAATCAACAAAGGAGGCATTTCCCAGATCGGTCAAATACAAGCTCAAGGAAATTATGCAATTCCCTCAATTAGAAATCCGACTAAAAGATGTTTTCCGTCAATTTTCCGTGGGTAAATTTTACCTCGGTTTTTGAGGAAGGGGATGGGAGGCGGATCATGAAGAAGTTATGGTTATTCCCCATGATCTTTTTTATCCTTTTATTGCTGGCGGGGATATTGAGGTGGGAAAAAGGACCAATCCAAAACCAAGGTGATTTTCAAGTGGCGCACATAAAGGACTATTGGACCGGTCAAAGCTGGGTTTTGTTATTCGGTGGTTTTGAAGATTTTCAAAATGAAACTAATAGTGAGCCATATCCTTTATACAGTGGAGAGTGGATTCCTCATTTGCGGAGTGAGGAACTTCGGGAGCAAATGGAGCTGATTTTAGCCAGCGAAGAGAATCAAGCTCAGTGGAGAAAACTTGAAGAGAACATTAAGGAGTTAGAGGAGGTTAAAAGTTCTACCAGGGAAGGACATGATCTTTATCTGGAATTAATCGAAAAAAATAATTTTAAGAATAAAACAAGCAGTACTGAGGAATTGTCCGCTGCGCACCAAGCTTGGAATAAAGCTGATCAGGCGATTTATGAATATACCTTGGAGTTAAATTCTTTCTATACCAATTTGAAAACAGAGATGCTTCAAAATTACAAAATAGAAGCCAAAAAAAGAGAACGGATTGCTTCCTTGATCTGGTTAGGTCTATTAATTATTTTTTTCATTTTTGCGCTTCATTATTTTGTCATGGAAATCAAACGGTGGAAAAGGGTTAACGAAACTTATGAAATTGTGGAATATGTGACTAAAAACAATAGATTCACTCAAGGAAAATAAATTAGAGGATCTCATAAACCTCCTTTTTGTGGGGAACATTATCGTAAAAGGAGGTTTTTTTATGAAAAAGATAAAAGTGGGGATTATTGGAACTGGTTTAGCTTGGGAAAGGCTGCACTATCCGGCTTATCAAGAACTTACTGATCAATATGAGGTAGCGGCGGTTTGTGATCATAACCGGGAAGTAGTTGAAGATTGGGGGCAACGGCTCGGACTTGATTTGTCCAAGGATGTGTTCACCGATTATCGACAAATGATCAGGCGTCCCGATCTGCAAGTAATAGATATTATGGTTCCAATTCCGCAAAATCATCAAGTTGCGGAGGAGGTCGCTCGTTCTGGGAAAAATATTATCTTGGAAAAACCGCTGGGCGCTACCTATGAACAGGCGGTAGCCACCACGGAACTTCCCACTTTACATGGTATTAAAATGATGATTGCGGAAAACTACCGATATAGCGAAGAGTTTAACCTCCTCAGACAGTTGGTGCAGGAGAAGAAGATCGGCGATGCTATCTTCTTTATTTACCACAGTACGAGTTGTTTCCCTTGTGGAATGGTGAAGGATACCTTTTATGCGACCGAGTGGCGCCGGCATCCAGAGTACCGAGGGGGAGATATTTTAGACGCGGCCATTCATGATGTCGCGGGTCTCCGTCATGTTTTTGGCGGAATTAAACATCTGTCCGCTTTTGGGGTACCTCAAACTGATGAGTTTAGTCCTTATGCGGCGATCACTGTTAACCTGGAATTTATGAACGAAATGATTGGCGCTTTCTCTTATTACCCTGCTGGCAGCGAACAGCAAAAGCCGTTGGTAGGGCTCAGGATTTTTGGGACTAAAGGGATGATTTACCTGGAAAATACGGATTGTGGGCTCATAAACGTCTTCTATAACGATGGGGGACATGAGTTGCTTGGGTTTAAACCGAAGCGGGGGTACTATAATGAGTTGCTTAATTTTTATAATGCCCTTAATGGTACGGAGGAGATTTCAGTAACGCCGGAGATGGAGATTGGAGATTTCCGTACTATCCACGCGATTCTACAATCAATTACTGATCAAGATATTGTGAAGGTGGATCGGAGACCGGAATACGCGATGGCCTGATTGCGTTCTATCCACCTTGAAAGGAAGAGTCACGAGTGGGGAGAGAGGGTTAAATAAGGAGGATTAGGAACATGGAGGGTCAGCAACATACTCTACCGAAAAGAGAGGAGCTTCCACGGGAATACCGTTGGAATCTCGAACATCTTTATTCTTCACTTCAGGATTGGGAAGAAGATCTGAAAACAGTGGAAAAATTAGTTCAGGAGTTTGAGTCTTATCAAGGCAAGGTGAATGAATCAGCTGCTACGCTCCTAACAGTGTTAACAATTAAAGATAATCTAGGTAGGCTGATCGATAAAGTCTTTGTTTATGCTCGGATGAAAAGGGATGAGAATAATGCAGATTCACTAAGCCAAGCAATGACTGAGCGTGCTCAGAGTTTAGCCGTTCGGGTAGGGGCCAGAATCTCCTTTTTTCTCCCCGAAGTGATGACTATACCCCAGTCAAGATTAAAAGAGTATTTTCTGGAGGAGCCAGATCTTGAACTCTATAGGCACTTTTTCACGGATATTACCAGGAGGAAACAACATATTCTCTCTCCGGAGGAAGAGAGAATTCTGGCTTTGAGCGGGGAAATATCCGATAGTGGACAGAATATTTTTACCATGTTAAACAACGCCGATCTGCGTTTCCCGATTATCCATGATGAACAAGGCCAGGAAGTGGAACTAACACACGGTCGGTATCTGCGTTTTTTAGAAAGCAAGGAGCAGAAGGTAAGAAAGGACGCTTTTCTGGCTTTACATCAGACTTATCATAATTACCGTAATACTTTGGCAGCATCCTTAAATGCTGGGATTAAAAGTAATATTTTTTATGCGCGCGCGCGACACTATTCGTCAGCAATCGAAGCAGCTTTGGATGATGATAACATTCAGGAGGAAGTTTATGAGAATTTAGTTACCGAGGTCCGAAAGTACCTTCCGGTTTTACATCAGTTTTTAAACACCAAACAAAAATTACTAAACCTGGAGGAGATCCATCTTTATGATCTCTATGTCTCGCCGGTGACCGGTTTTAATCTTAAAACCACCTACGAGGAAGCAAAGGAGATGGTTAAGGAAGGTTTGCACCGACTGGGAAAAGAATACCGCTCTCTACTTAATCAAGCTTTCACCGAGGGTTGGATCGATGTCTATGAAAACAGGGGAAAAACCAGTGGCGCTTATTCATGGGGATGTTATGATAGCCATCCCTATGTGCTTCTTAATTTTCAAGATACAGGGAATGATCTCTTTACCTTGGCTCACGAGTTAGGTCATGCGCTGCACAGTTACCTCTCCAATCAGGCTCAGCCTTATATTGATGCCCAATACCCGATTTTTCTTGCGGAGATCGCCTCTACTGTTAATGAAGTATTATTGGTACTGCATCGGATTGAACACGCTCAAGTCCGAGCGGAAAAAATTTATTATCTTCATCATTTTTTGGAACATTTTCGGACAACGGTTTTTCGTCAAACCATGTTTGCTGATTTTGAAAAATTCTTACATGAGCAAGTAGAAAATGGGGAAGCCTTAACTCCAGAGTGGTTAGAGGACCAGTATTCTAACTTAGTGGAAACCTATCACGGACCAGAAGTGGTGATTGATCCGGAGATAGCTGCGGAATGGTCACGGATCCCGCATTTCTTTTACAATTTTTACGTCTATAAATATGCTACTGGATTCTGTGCGGCAGTTGCCTTAGTGCAACGTTTTCGACAACAGGGAGAAGAAGCGGTCCGGGATTATTTGCAGTTACTGAAAAGTGGAGGTTCGGATTATCCCTTAACTTTATTAAAAAGAGCCGGGGTGGATCTGTCGCAACCCCAGCCGATTGTTGAGGCAATGTCCCTGTTTGAAGAATTGGTCAATGACTTTAACCAACTGGTAACTGCGGAAAAATAAAGCCTTATTTAAAACTGAGGCTTAGCTTCTATTACTTTTTAGACTCCCTTAGATTTTCTTGAGGTTTACAAAGTAAAAGAGATAAACTCATCCCATGCTGCGCCTCGGAAGCCCCTGTTTTGTAGAATAAACTTCGCAGATACATATCAGGGGCGGTTAAGAAGTCATCTCCGTATTTCATAAAATCATTACTCTCTGCCAAGATCCGCTGGCGGATCGCTTGCTGATAGGATAAATTCTTTGGTGGAGAGGTTGGAGATCTTCTTGCCTCTTGTCCGGTGATTTGTCTGTAAACCTCTCGAAAATTGGCGGCGTGCCTGGCCTCATCTGTGGCGAGTTGAGCTAGTATTTCTCTGTCTTCACGGCTTGGGGCTAGGATGGCTAATTGTTGATAATAGAGGGAAGCTACGGTTTCATCTGTTATGTATCCTAATATTTTATGGGCTAATTCTTTAAAATAGTCATGCCATTGACTCACTTTAAATCACCTCCACATATAGATATGCTTTGATCAGTGCTTTTGATAAAAGCCTATGATTATTTGAGGAAAAAAATGTGCTTGTTAGTCCAATTCTAATCTGATATAATAAGAGCAAATTCACTGTGCGGATTTTCTTTGCGATCTCGGGCTGTTAAGACCGTCAGACGGGGGCGGTCTTTGGTTATTTAATACAGAATATATATTCTAGGAGGTGTTTTTTTTATTGCCAAAACAGAACAAGCTCTCCCTAATTCCTTTAGGCGGATTGGGGGAGATCGGCAAAAATATGTTAGCTATTGAGTACAAAAAAGAAATTTTGATAATTGATGCTGGATTAATGTTTCCAGAAGAAGAAATGCTCGGAATTGACTTGGTGATCCCTGATATAACCTATTTAATAGAGAATAAAGAGAAGATTTTGGGGTTGATTCTGACCCATGGTCATGAGGATCATATAGGAGCTTTGCCCTATGTTTTGCGTCAGCTTAATGTGCCAATTTATGGTTCAAGGTTAACCTTGGGATTAGCTGAAGCTAAACTGAAGGAGCACGGTCTGGATAAAAAAGTTCAATTAAACCCGGTTAATCCGGGCGACTCAATGAAGATTGGTTCTTTTAAAATTGAGTTTATTAATGTTAATCATAGCATCGCCGGAGTGGTCGCGTTGGCGATTCATTCTCCGGTAGGGACAATCGTGCACACTGCTGATTTTAAAATTGACCATACTCCAGTAGAAGGTGAACCATTGGATTTTCGGAAATTTGCCGAGCTGGGCGCCAAAGGAGTATTGGTTCTCCTTTCAGATAGCACCAATGTGGAACGGGAGGGTTATACGGTCTCTGAAAGGGTGTTGGCGGAAAAGTTTGAAGAGCTTTTCCATAGAGCGGAAGGCCGTTTGATTGTCGCAACTTTTGCTTCAAATATTCACCGTGTTCAACAGGTAGTAAACGCAGCGATTATTCATGATCGCAAAGTGGCTTTTGTCGGGAGAAGTATGGTTAATGTCGTTTCGATCGCCAAAGAACTCGGTTATCTACAAATACCTGAAGGTCTGGAAGTTGACCTGGACGCTATTGATCGGTTACCAGCTAATCGGATAGCGGTGGTAACAACGGGTAGTCAGGGAGAGCCTTTATCGGCTCTTACTAGGATGGCGATGGCAGAGCATCGTAAGATTAATATCATGCCCGGAGATACGGTTGTTATTTCCGCCTCTGCTATTCCTGGGAATGAAAAACTAATTGCGCGTACGATTGACCATCTTTTTAGACAAGGCGCCCATGTGATTTATGAGGCTACTACTGGGGTTCATGTTTCCGGTCATGGGCGGCAGGAAGAATTAAAGATGATGCTAAATTTAGTTAAACCGAAGTTTTTTATTCCTGTTCACGGTGAATATCGGCACTTAGTCCAACATGCCCGCTTAGCCCAAGAGATCGGGGTTCCTAGTGAAAACGTGTTTATTGCGGAGAATGGGGATGTTTTAGAGTTTACGACCAATTCTGGCAGAAGGGCGGGGAAAGTAACCGCTGGTCGGATCTTTGTTGATGGCTTAGGAGTAGGCGATGTCGGCAGTGTGGTCCTTCGCGATCGTAAACAACTTTCCCAGGATGGTATTTTAATTGCGGTGATCACTATTGATCACGAAAACGGTAAAGTCTTAGCTGGTCCAGACATTATCTCCCGTGGTTTTGTCTATGTTAGGGAATCAGAGGCTTTAATGGAAGAGGCTCGGGCAAAGGTAAAAGTAGCTCTTGATAAGTGTTTTACGCAAGGAAATTCTGATTGGTCTTTTATGAAAAGCCAAATTCGGGAGATCCTGGGCAAATATCTTTATGAAAAAACTAAACGTCGCCCGATGATCCTCCCGATCATTATGGAAGTTTAGCAGCCACCTCCCGTTCGCAGACGGGAGGATTTTTTTAAATCAATTTTTTGACATAGGAGATGATTACCTGATGGTAGTCGACCACCCCAGCCAGCTGGGGCACGTGAAAGAATGAAAATTGCGACGAGCCATAGCAGTATTTGCCGGATTGTTGGCAAGGATGCTCCCCGGCGCGCTGGGGTGAAGCGCCGGATTTTG
>DHOO01000099.1:1338-9177 GCA_002409975.1 Firmicutes bacterium UBA5388 | reverse complement strand
AATCGGTCTACGATTTCCTGCTTATGGGAACTGACGTAGGGAATATCCTCTTCAATGACATAGATATCGGACATCGGGATCATGAAATCACTGGTCTTTGCGTTTTTAAGCACCGGACGGTTCGTTAGCGTTGTACCCCAAATATTCTGTACTTCCTCGCTAATGATGAAATCAATGAAGAGTTTTGCGTTACCCATGTTTTTGGTGCCCTTGATGATGTTGGCGGATGCCGGAAGATAAACCGTACCTTCTTTGGGATAGATTACTTTAACAGGAGCTCCGTCCCGTACAAGCTGTGCACAGGGGTCTTCATAGGAGAGTCCGACTACATTTTCACCATCGGCAACGCTCTTGTACACACCTGAGGAACTGCCACCGATTTTACCATCGATATTTTCAAAAAGATCCCTTACATATTGCCAAGCCTCATCATTTTCATAGCCCCCCATGGCCAGAAGCATATTGGTAAGTTGAGCAAATGCCGAAGAAGAGTTGGCTGGGTCTGCTGTGGCGATTTTTCCTTTGAGTTTCGGGTTTAATAGATCCGCATACCCTTCGATCTTGATATCGCCAATGAGGTCGGTGTTGATGATTAGGCAGCTACCGTCCAATACATTGCTGGTGATAAACCCGACGGTGTTTTTATAAGCATCCAGCACATTGGCATCATTTTTGGAAACGTATGGTTCCCAAAGATCCTTATTGTCATAGGCCAAAGACCAGGAACCACCGAACAAAACGTCTGCATATGGGCGTTCCTTTTCGGACCGGATTCGTTTTAGAAGTTCACCGGTACCCGCTTGGATGACTTCCACATCCACACCGTACTTTTCTTCGAACAATGGAATGGTCGCATTCATCAGTCCCTCGGAGTTAGGGGAATAAACTACCAGCTTACCGCCGCCTTTGCCTGACTGGGAAGTGCCGGGTTTGACAGAAATTTTGATGACAACCGCAACAACCAGAACAACCACTAGAATCAAGACAACTAATTTCTTTTTCATTTTTTCTCCTCCCTTTTTCTGTTGTTCTTTGCTTTTTATTTTACAAAAGTTCATGTATAATTAACACCTAATTTACGGAACAAATAGAAAAAATACCGAACAATTTCTGTTCGGTATCTTGTTTCAGCCGATTTGCAGCTTGTATTCTTTAGGTGAACATCCCACATACTTTTTGAAAACATGGTTGAAATATTTATAATCACCTATTCCACACAACCACCCAATTTCGGAAATCAAAAGTTCATCCTCTTGGAGAAGGGAAAGCGCCTTCTGAATGCGGTATCGGTTTAAATATTCGATCACTGTGGTGCCCAACGCCTTTTGAAACCGCTGGTTTATATACCGTTCGGAATAATACATGTTATCGGAAAGATCCGAAAGCGTAATTTTTTGGGTATAGTGCTTGGCAATAAAATCTAAAATCTGCATGACCAAAGGATCCTCGGGCTTTTCCAGTTTTAGATTGCGAAACAGCGAAATATTCTTTAGTTCTGCTATACTTTCATTTTCTTTACGCAATAACTGGATGTTTTTCCATTCCAAAGCGGCACGATCAAGCGCTTCGAGCATTTCTTCTTGATTCAGCGGCTTCAGAATATAATCGGATACTCCAATGCGAATTGCCTCCTTGGCGTATTCAAAATCGGAATAGCCGGTTAAAAGAATCGCGACATAATCATTCTGGCATTTTGTTTCGATAATCATCTCCAGCCCGTTCATAACCGGCATTTCGATATCGGTAATTACGATATCCGGGTTAAGGGTTTGAATGAGCTCTTTTCCTTCGACGCCGTTTCGGGCCTCCCCGACCACAGTGTAGCCATGCTCTTCCCATGGTACTGAATAGCGGATGCCTTTTCTAATAATATCCTCGTCTTCTACTAACAACACGCTATACATCTTTTTTCCCCCTAGACAGAAGCTTTGCCGTGACCGTAAAGGATTTCCCTTCTTCACTGTCAATGAAAAGACCACACCCATTCCCGTATTTCAAGATGATACGTCGGGAAAGGTTCTGTAAACCGTTATGCTCGGTTTTAATCTCTTCACAAACAATCATTCTTTGCAAGGTTTCCAATCTTTCCGGAGAAACCCCCGGGCCATCGTCTTGCACACGCATCAATAGATAATCATCCTCGCGCCAACCCTTTATTTCAATGGATAGCTCCATTTTTTTCTGAAATCCGTACTTGATGCTGTTTTCAATCAAGGGCTGCAACAAAAGTTTTGGGATCGTGCATTGACCGCATTCCGGTTCTATTTCCATACTACACTTGAAACGCTCCCCAAATCTTGTTTTTTGGATATACAGATAATCTTCAATATAAACAACATCCTCCGCAAGACCGACATCATGCTTGGTATTGTTGACGCTGTAGCGCAGAATATGGGTGAACTTTTCCAACAGATGCGAAGCTTTTTCCGGTTCCTCAAGGATAAGGTACTTGATATTGTCCAGCGTATTATAGATGAAATGGGGATTAATCTGCGTCTGCAGGTTTCGCATTTCAATCATGCTATTAAGTTTAATCAGATCGGTATTGCGCGTGTTAAGATCATTGATGCTTTTTACCATTTTATTAATCTGGATCGCTATTTCTTCAAATTCGTCTTCAGTATCGATTTGGATGACATGTTTGTTATCCTCGTGACGAAGAACGCGAATTTCTCTTACCAAAGCATCTACAGATTTAGCATTCTTTTCTGCCATCATCTGTGACAGCTTCCTGAACATCACCAGCCAGATGCAGCCTAACAAAACAATTGTCAACACACCGATAATAATAGAGAGCGCGTTTCCCGGAGAGTAGACGAGCGAGTACAATATAACGTTTTTTTCTGCCAAGATTCGTGCCCTAATCAGGTACTGGTTATCTTGAACCGTAATAAAGCGCCAAGCGGGGAGCGCCTTGTATTTGTTAGTGTTACGTTCAGGAAAAAACACGTTTTTTGTATAGTAGATGATCGCTCCATCCAGGTCCGTGATGATGCAGTCATATTGATATTCGGAAAAAAGGGTACCCCAGTCATTCCCATTTAGATAGACCGTTACAATCCCTACCAGTTCTCCCTCTCGGTAAAGGGGTTTTGCATAAACGCACTCGGATCTGTCACCGGAAAAATAATAGACCGTACTGTAAATCGGGGTATTGACCTTTAAAGCGTTGTCAGCCACAATTTTATTAAATTCTATTCTGTGCAGGTTCATTGCTTCTTCACCGAAGCTGGTGTATACAATTTCCCGATCCCAGTTCAGTAAGATCATATTTAAGCGCACCGGGCTCGCAAAGTTATGTTTACTTATTGAATACTGCACTTCCTTGCCGTTAGAAACTCCGGTAATACGGCGAATAAAGAGAGCTTCGTTCCCCTTGTCTTCCAGATAAGTAGTTACATCCTCATAGATATTGTCAAATTTGCGGTTCAAAAAATCAAGATGCTCTTCCATACTGAAATTCTGATACAAATAGTTCAACCAAAAAATAGGGATGCAAAACAATAGGCAACCAATGATCACCAGTAAAATGATTTTTTTAAGCGCCTGTTCTTCCAGTTGTTTTTTAAAAAGGCTGGTTGGTTTTTCACCCATTAGCAATTTCATCCCACCGCTGTCCTATGTGAATCTGCCTCTTACAAAGACAGATGTTTTGTTACTATTTGTCATTATTATAGCACGATCTGTAAAAACTAACAAATTCTAATAAAAGATTCCTTCCGCTTTGAGGAATTGCGAGTATGGAAACATATTGACTCAACTAAGACAAATGGAGAGTAGTCGACATGAGCGACTCGGTAACCAGCGTGGGCGACTACCTTATGTATACATTTTGCTAGAATTATCGTATAATAATTATAGAATAATATAATTGGAGGACACCACTATGCTTATTAAATCTTCTACCACATTGCGAAACGATTACAACGCTATCGCCCGGCTCGCCCACGAAAAAGCCGAACCGATCTACATTACCCGCAACGGCGAAGGGGATCTGGTCGTTATGAGCATCGAGGCCTTTGAGCGCCGGGAAGCCATGCTTGACCTGCGTGAAAAACTCCTTTTCGCCGAAGGGCAGCGCCTGGCGGGTGCACCGGCGATTTCCCTCAACGAAGCCCACGAACGGCTGAAGGAAAAGATCAATGACAAGTTATGAAGTTGATTTGCTTCCCGCCGCTTATTCGGACTTGGATGAAATATTCGATTATATCCTCGTGGGAAATTCCCAAGCGGCGGCGGAAATACTTGACCGCATCATGAATTCCTTGCACCGTCTTGAAAATTATCCGCATTCCGGAGCGCCACTATTTGATCGTTCTCTCAAAAAATTCAATTTCCGAATGGTCATCGTTGCTCCTTACATAATCTTTTACCGGTTTCTAGATAATAAGATCCTGGTGTACCGTATTTTACACGGCGCCAGAAACTACCCGCATTTATTGAAAGGAGAGATCGAATAACCAAGCGGGTCAAATTCTCTCCCGGCATAACTTTCTCCCCTTCGGCAGTGCCCCATTCATTTTAAACTAAGAGATGCACTCCTTTTTCACCAAAGCTACAAATAAATATTTTCCTGTTTACCCACATATTATATTTCTACTGCTTTCGCTTCTCCTTCATCAAAGTAGTCGCTCACGCTGGCTACCGCCCGCACACGTGAAATGATGAAAATATAAGCCAGGCGCCTCGACAAGCAAGTTGTTCATGCCGCCTACCGACAGTATTACAAAGTAATGTAAATCATTGGATGACTGAACATCCATTGTGTATCTTTCTAAAACTTTCTTGTTGTAAAAAGCTGCTAATGATTCAAAAGCCATATAACTAACATTGCCATATATTCTAGGATTATCAGTAATCCGTGGAATCTCTCTTTCAAATTGCCTGATTAAGTGATCTAGATGTGATAAAAGAATATGTATACCTACTTCATGACTGATCATATCTAGCATATATCCTTCATCTATGTTATAAAAAGCTGTGTTCTTATCCAATGATAAGTTATTAAATAAAGGCCCATTTGCTCCAGCATAAAATAAAATAACACAGTATTCTTTTCTTTTGAACTTGTATCCAGCTACTTTTTCCCATTTTGAAATTAAATTTCTTTTTATTTTCTTGTTTAATTATTTAGTGGCCTATAAATTCCTCCTCGCTAAAACCGAATTATTGCCAAAGCAAAGGACAGCCTTGTTAGCTGTCCTTTGCTTAAAACTTTTAATCGGTTTTTAAAGGGTTACTTCGTAAGATACTTTCCACTTCTTCATAACCAGTCGGGAATGCGTAGTTGTAACGAGCGGGAAGCGCAAAAACGTATTTGTTGTTCCGACCAAGTTCGCTAGGTCCCATCGGCGCCGCGCCAATATGGAACTTTTCCTGTTGCAGCAAGCCCCATTGGGTAAGGGTAAAGACCATTATTGGAATATCCTGTCGTGGATTTTTAGCAGTCCATTCGGGATGTCGGAGAGAGAGGATGGGGCCGGTTTCTACAATTTTACCGTTTTCTCCCTCTTTTAAGGAATAACCTTCCCATTTGTCAAGTACCAGCATATAATCTTTCCAACTATCCGGTAATGAAAAACTAAAATCGTATTGGGTGTTCCGATAAACAACTGTATTATCTTCTGTTTCCATCATTCTTATTGTTTTGGCCGGAGCTGAAACCGGATAAATCATTATCCTGGGCTCGTCAGTAAAAGCGACTTCAACCTTTGCTCCTTCGTGCAAGTCACTTGCCCGAAGCTCCCGATCAGTATAACCCTTAAATATTCTAGTCCTATGATCAATTATGACACTGGCTTGATCATAACTTCCTCTTTCCCCCGTTTTATCCTGTACAAAGATACTCTTTACTTTTTTATCCTCTTCCAGCGTTACCTTGGTAATTTCCCCTTTAGCCTCAATTTTCTCTATAGATGAGAGCAACCAGTTATCCTCAATTTTATTGACGGTAATATACTCTTTGCTAAAAAATTTTTCTTTCGTCGAATCCGTATAGGTAAATTCTACTTCAAACCTATACATTTTTTTGTCAACCTTATATTTTTCAGTTACTTTATAACTTTCAATCCACGGACTTGATACACCGGTAGACCAGTTTGCTTCCATAAATTGTATATAGAACTCTTTTCTTAAATTCGAAGACATCACCACATATTGCATGGCGCCATTTCTCGTTTTTACTCCCTCAGCCCAGGTCTTAGCTGCAGTAAGAGGATCTTTCGGCGTAAGCGCCTCTTCTAAACGAAGCATTTGAGTTTTCTGCGCTTCCATCTCTTTTGCCTCAATAAGCAATGTTTTATTTTTATCATCCCAGGTAACTGTAGCGCCCAGTGGTTCTGCTATGCCCCGCACAAGCGCCAATGCTTTTTTATTCACAACTTTAGGAGAAACTGCTGTTTTGAATTCCTTTCCATTCAAAACCAGCTTGATTGTAGATGCAGCTAATACGGAAGCAGCCAAACACAACAGCAAAGCAACAACAGTTATTGCAACAAATATTCTTTTCTTCATAAGCTATACCCCCAAAACTTGTAACAGATTATGTAGTATTAGACGTATAACTTGGAGAGTAGTTCCTGCAAATATTATCCATAAAGGTTTATGGGGTTTCTTAATTCAGGTGGATTGTATTCAGTTGTATTTGGAGAATAAGTCTATTCTTGACGATATTAAATACGATTAGCTTAACCCTAAAAACGGTCCGCCATCTCTTCTAGCACTTGATCTATACTCGAAAGGCTTTTGACCATCTTTAACTTTATATCGGTCTTTTGGCAAAAGTCGTCTAGGATGGCAACCATCTTCGCGCTTCTTACCTGTATTTCTCTTGGAACACCTTTTTCTAAACAAAAACCGATTAGCCTATTAAGGGCAACATCCGCATCATCATTGATGCTTTGATACATATGAAAGTCTACAACCAAACCAGATTTTGGTTCTACAAGGATAAAGATTCTGGGAAAGTACGGTCGGGCGCCCCGCTTTTCTTGCACAGGGGAAGGCAAATAACAAATATCTACTTGGAGAGAAGCATTCCCCATCCCTTCCGCCTTTTTTATCCTTTGAATCAGCAGATCATCATTGATTTCCACCGGATTATATATAACTGTTGGAAAGTCTAAAAGTATCTCTTTACTATACCATTCTAGTTTACCATCCTTCTCTTTACTATGCCTTAGAATAGTTTCCCCTCGTTCTATATCCATTCTAAGCTGACCGTCAATCACTTTATGCAACGCAAAAAGTGTCTGTCTAAGGGCATAGGTTAAAAAAACGCATTCATCTTGATTGATAAACCAGGGATAAAATCCCGGTTTAAGCTGTCGAAATCTTGGCCAAGCATTCCTACCCCGAAAAGAAAATCCCAATGCTTTTATTTCTTCCCTGTCTTGTTTGCTTAACAGCTCTCTGTCTTCAAAAGAGCACATAATACAGTCCTGAAAGTGCAGCGCTTGATGATAAGGTATGATGTCCGCATTTTCCATCAAGTCACAAAACCCAGAGAGGCCTTCATCTCCAAGATAAACCCCAAGCGCGTAATGCTCCCCAGCTCTACCCATAACAGAGCAATACCCTATCATCTTGTCCTTTGGGTTTTCAACGCAGATAAGGTCAGCATCATATAGCCACTTCCAGGGTTCCGCCTTTTTAAAATCTGAGGCTGCTTGGTATAGCTCTATCAGTTGTTCATCAGTAGGTTTATTGTCTTTTCGCATCTATCTCGTCACTCCTCTTATCTTGAGACTCTCCTTTAATGTAATCATTTGTATTACAACATAATGGGTAGCATACGACTCTTCTATGCTTTAATTTCCAGATTTACTAAAGCGCAAAGGA
>DHOO01000099.1:0-949 GCA_002409975.1 Firmicutes bacterium UBA5388 | reverse complement strand
TCTTTTCTTTCAGTATACTGCTCACAACTAAACCTACTTTATGTTTTAGTTCAACGTTATTCATAAATATTCTACCTAACTCCTCTTTCCGGTGCTCTCCCGGTAAATAATCTAAATGTTTATAGTAACGAGAATAGTATTAATCGGAGCCGATGTTATAAAATCAAACAAAATTATACTTTGGACACTTTACGTTATATTTTCTGGACAGCCGTTGATATCCATTTTATTAATTTAATCCCGGTAAAATGTGAGTCACGTTGAATATAATCAAGTTTATCCGTATCAAATGGACCATTAATAATATCCACCAAATATGCTTTTGCCGGAAAACTGACCCAACCTACAATCATCTCTGCAATTCTGTCCACATCCAAATTTTATTGGTTACAGCTGTAACACCTAAGATATGTTCAAAGCGATTATGGTTGGCAGAAGGAATACTAGAGATACTAAATCAACTTGACTGATATATCTTAATCGTTGCATTAACGGTAAATCGAGAACTAAAATTTCGTGTTTGTAAAAAAGATTATACCCATGAATGGTATCATGGATCATCTTTGGCGCCCTTATTCTTTGAAATTCTTCTTGTAATGAGGAACTAACATATCTGGCAATTGAATTTTTTAAAGATTCCATTGCTTTTCTCCTAATGTTTGCTAGAAGTTTCTCAAATTGCAATGCCATTTCCTTAATTTCAGCGTATTTCTCAGGAGTAAACTTTTTTCGAACATCTCAAATACAGTTATGGCAAAAGCTGATTCAACGCTTTGTTTTTCTACTAAAGAAGCAACCATCCATTTTTATTTTGACATAACAGCATTGTATTTGCAAACCTTTTTCAAAAATATCATCATTCCATTTAATAAAATTAACTGCAATAGCGCCAAGTAGCTTATTTACTCTCATTCAGACACATTAATTTAGTCTGTTCCATAACAAGTTC